>JAJZBP010000026.1 GCA_021798855.1 Bacillota bacterium | reverse complement strand
GAGGAGCCAAGGCCACAGGGACGGCGGGGCGCCGACCCAGAGGGCGAGCAAAAAGGCGAGGCCCACGAAGATCCCGGCGTGGACGATGGCGCCCGCCCAACTGCGTCCTTTCCAGGCGACCAACGCGGCCGGTTGGAGGGCGAAGTCGGCGGCCAGGTGGGCCAGGGAGAGGAGCCAGAAGAGGGAGACGATCGAGTGGATCATCGGAGGCGCGACTGGGAACGCATCCCGCGCACGAAGGCTTCCACCACCCGCGGGTCGAAGTCGGTGCCGGCGCAACGGCTGATTTCGGCCAAGCCTTCGTCCAAGGTCCGGCCTTTGCGGTAGGGGCGGTCGGTGGTGATGGCGTCGAAGCTGTCGGCGACGGCCAGGATCCTGGCCACCAGGGGGATCTCCTCGCCCCGGCGTCCTTCCGGGTAGCCCATGCCGTTCCAACGCTCCTGATGGTAAAGGATGCCGGCGACGACCTCGCGCAGGAGCCAGCCCGGCTTCATCTGGCTGACGATGTCGGCGCCCAGGGACGGGTGGGTGCGCATGGTGGCCAGGGACGGCTGGTCCAGGGGGGAGGGATTCAGCAATACTTGGTCGCGGATGCCGATCTTGCCGATGTCGTGCAGCAGTCCGGCCTTGCGGACCATGTCCCGTTGGGAGGCGGAAAGATCCAGCGCCCGGGCGGCGATCAGGCCATAGTCGCTGACCCGCCGGCTGTGGCCGGCGGTGTATGGATCCCGGGCATCCAGGGCGGCGGAGAGGGTTTCGATCAGGCTGAGCAGCAGTTGTTCGTTGGCGGTGAAGAGGTAGCTGTTGTGGATGACCAGGGCGGCTTGAGAGGCGAAGGCCAGGCCGAGTTCCTCGTCCTGGGTGGTGAAGAGTTCCTTGGAGGAGCTTTTGTTGATCAGTTGCAGGCAGCCGATGGCTTCTTCCTTGGCGATCAAGGGTATGCAGAGGATCGACCTGGTGACGAAGCCGCTTTGTTGGTCGAAGCGGCTGGCCCAGGCCGGGTCGCGGGTCACGTCGCTGACCAGCAGGCTTTCGCCGGTGGCCACCACCTTGCCGGCGATGCCCTCACCGCGGCGCAGGCGCAGGCCCTTGATCCCTTCCGCGCGCGGGCCGATGGCCACGAAGGGCAGGATGTCCCCGGTGTCCCGGTCGACCAGCCAAACCGTTCCGGCCTCGGCTTCCATGACCGCCAAACCCTGCTCGATGACGTTGTCCAGGACGTCCTCCAGGTTGAGGCTGGAGGACAAAAGGACGGTGACTTTTTGCAGGGCCTCCAGGTAGCCGATCCGCTTCTTCAGATCCTCCGTTTTTTCCCGGACGGGGGCGACCTGAGCTTGGGCCGCAGCCGGGAAGAAGTAGTTTTGGTGGATGACCTGGGCGGCCTGGGCGGCGAAGGCCAGTCCCAGGTCCAGGTCGCGGGCGGTGAAGGCCTCGTCGGGGAACCGCTTGTTGATGAATTGAAAGCAGCCGAAGGTTTCGCCCTGGGCGATGAGGGGCACGCAGAGGACGGACTTGGTGACGAAGCCCGTCTGCTCGTCGAAACGGCTGGCCCAGGTGGGGTCGCGGGTGACGTCGTTGACCAGGATGGTTTTGCCGGTGGCCACCACCTTGCCGGCGATGCCCTCGCCACGGCGCAGACGCAGATCCCTGATCCCGTCCACCTTGGGGCCGATGGCCACGAAGGGCAGGATGTTCCCCCTCGCCCGGCGGTCGTCCAGCCAAACCGTGCCGGCCTCGGCGTGCATCACCTCCAGCCCCTGCTCGATGACCCTGTCCAGGATCTCCGCCAGGTTGGGGCTGGAGGACAGGAGGGCCGGCACCTTTTGCAGGGCTTCCAGGTAGCGGGTCGTCTCCGGATCCTGGGTTATTTGTTCAGGCAAGGGACACCGCTCCCACCGGCTTTTCGGCCAAAAGTTTATTTCCCAAGGAAGCTTTGCTGTCGCTCAGGCCGGGTTGTGGTGGGGCAGGCTTCGTCCCGCCGAGGCGACCCCGGCCGACCGCAGCCGCCAAAGGACGGCCAGACCTTCGGCCGCGCTGCGCCAGGTCATTTTCGATCTGCCGGAGCGCCGCGGGCGGAAACTGATCGGCATTTCGACGACGCGCAACCCCAACGACAGGCACCGGCAAAGCACCTCCACCTGAAAGGCGAAGCCTTCCGCCAAGGTCGTTTGAACGTCGATCGCCTGCAGCGCCGCCCGGGTGTACCCGCGAAAACCGCTGGTGGGGTCCGTGACCCGCACTCCCAGGGCGCCGCGGGTGGCCAGGCCGGCCACGCGGCTCAGGGCGCGCCGGCTCGCGCTCCAGCCGGGGGTGGTGCCGCCCCGAACGTACCGCGATCCGATGAGGACGTCGGCCCTGCCGCCGACCAAGGTTCCGATGAAACGCGGCAGGTCGGCGGGATCGTGGGAGAGGTCGGCATCCATCTCGCAGACGAAATCGTAGCCGCGCTCAAGCCCCCAGCGAAAACCGTCGCGGTAGGCCGCTCCCAGGCCGGACCTTCCCCGGCGCCGCAGGAGGTGCAGGCGACCGGGATATGCGGGGACCAGGCCGGCCACGGCTTGGGCGGTGCCGTCCGCGGAGGCGTCGTCCACGATCAGGAGCGTAAAGCTTGTCCCCAAGGCCAACACGCCGGCCACCAGCAGTTCGATGTTTCGGCGCTCATTGAGGGTCGGAACGACCACCAGCACCTTCAAAAAAATCACCTCCGAGTTCCATACCCAAATCGGCCAGCCGGTCAAGGAAGGACGGCTTTTCTCCGGTCCATGCGAAATCGCCCAGGATGCGGCCATCGCCGTCCAAACCGCGGGGTACGAATTGGCAAAGCTTGCATAACCCGACGCCGCCTTCCTTTGGGAACACCTCGGAGATGCCCACGATTTTGCGTGAACCGTCCCGCAGGCGCGCCTGCTGGATGATCAGGCGGACGGCGGACCCGATCTGGGCGCGGATCACCGGCAGGGGGAGTTCGGCGCTGCCGAGGATCACCGCCGTTTCGAGGCGGGAGACGGCGTCCGTCTCCGAGTTGGCGTGGATGGTGCCCAGAGATCCGTCGTGTCCGGTGTTCATGGCCTGCAGCATGTCCAGGGCCTCCGCGCCGCGGACCTCGCCGACGATGATCCGGTCCGGGCGCATCCGCAGGGCGTTGCGGACCAGGGAACGGATGGTGACCTCCCCCCTCCCCTCCATGTTGGGCGGGCGGGCTTCCAGCGGGACGACGTGCTCATGGGGCAACCGCAATTCGGCGGCGTCTTCCACGGTGATGATCCGTTCCCCGGCGGGGATGAAGCCGGAAATGACGTTCAGGGTGGTCGTCTTGCCGCTGCCGGTGCCCCCGGAGACGATGGTCGACATCTTTCCCGCCACGCATGCTTGGAGGAAACTGGCCATTTTTTCGGTCAAAGCACCGCCGGCGATCAGGTCGTCAACGGTGAAAACCTTTTCCGGGAAGCGGCGGATGGTGATGACCGGGCCGAGGAGGCTGACCGGCGAAATGATGATGTTCACCCGGCTGCCGTCCGGCAACCGCAGGTCGACGTAGGGAGAGGCCTCGTCGACGCGCCGCCCGGTCGGGGCCACGATCCGCTCCACCATTTTCTTCAGGTGGCCCAGATCCCTGAAGACGACGTCCGCTTTGCGGATCAGACCCCGGCGTTCCACCCAAACCTGATCGGGACCGTTCACCATGATTTCGGTGATGCTCGGATCGTCCAGCAGGGGTTGAATCGGCCCGTAGCCCGCGAGTTCCGCGGCCATTTGCTGGGCCAGTTCCTGCGCCTGACCTTCGTCCGCCCCTTCGCGTTTGGCCACCGCGAGGAGCCGTTGGGCCAATTCGTCGCGGTCCCGGCGCATGCGGTTTTGGTAGCGCGACAAGTCAACTTCCGTTCTGACCCAGTCATCCAAAACCGACCGCCAATCGGCGGAGAAACTCGGCGGGGATTTTCTTTTCTCGTCCTTGAGCCGGTTGTAAACTTCCACGAACTGCCTCTTTTTTTTATTGACGTTTCGCCAAGAGAATGACGGTTCCCTTCTTTTCCGCCGCCGCCAGGGTCTCGGCCTGGGTGATCGTGACGCTGAAGGTGACGGTCGAATAAAGACCGCCGTTGGAGCCGGTCCCCAGATTGGTGTAAGCCGTCTGAGGGCTCGGGGGGCCGAGCGCCAAAATCCGCAAACCGGCCAGAACCACGCCGGGTGTGCTCAGGGCGGCATTCGGCACGGCCAGCACGTCCACCCGTTCGTTGAGGGCCAGCCGCCCGTCGACCCCGGAGGTTTGGGACACGCTGATGGTCATGGCCCGCTTGCCGGCGGGGATGACGTATTCCAGGCCGACCCGCGACGGTGGCTGCACGTCGCCGCGGCGGACTTTCTCGCCGGGGACGAAGTTGGCCAGGGCCACCTGCCCCACCGCCTGGGCCGGGCTGACCAAATCCTCCGGCGCCGCCAGGCTGGCCGGGCCGGTCTGGATCCCGACCTGCCCGGCGGTGATCACCGAGCCGGCGGAGATGGGGGCTTCGGCCACCAGCCAAGAGGACAGCCTGATCGGACGTTGCGTCGCCGAGGCCGGGATGAAGTGGTAGGCGACGGCGGCCGCCAAAAGGGCGACGGCCAAGGGGAGCAGTATTTTCGTCAGGCCTTTGAGCTTCGTCAACGGGGCACCCCTTCCTTGTCCTAAAGATCTGGTGGAAAACTCTCGTAAACCGTAAATGCCGGGGTCTGGTCAAAAAGATCCAGAGGCAACAGGTGCCCCTCCCTCCCCGCCTGATGCGGTGTCCCCATCAGGGGCGGGAAGGGGACCCACATGCCGATGGAGGGGAAGGTTCCCGGGTTCAAGGAACGGCTTGCCGTTCCTTCCTTGGAAATGGAGGGGTTCCGATCCGCCGCGCTTGCGCGGTGTCCCCATCAGGGGAGGGAGGGGTTCCGATTGCCGTTCTCAACCAACAGTGGGCAACGACGCATATGGGCATTTTTCACCAGATCCCTAAAGCGTGAGGCCGATGAAACTATGGGCGACGGCGGCGATGATCACCAAAAAGAGGGCCGGAAAGATGAACAGCATGGTCGGGAGCAACATCAAGACGGGAAGCTTCCCCCCGGCCTCCTCCTTTTTGCGGTAAGCCATGTCCGTGATGTCGTCGGCCAAAACGCGCAGGCTGTCCGCCACCCCGACCCCGAGATCCTCGCCGCGCGCGATGGTGCGGGTGAAGATGCGCACCTCCTCGATGGGCACCCGCGCCACCAGGGATTCCATGGCCTCACGGCGCGATGTCCGCTGGCTTTCCTCAACCATGGCCGCGATCTCCTGGCCGACCGGCGGGGGGAATTGTTCGGCCACTCGGGACATGGTGGCGTTGAGCGACAAGCCGGCCTCGGCCACCCCGGCCATGAGGTCCATGGCGTCGGGCAGGTCCCTTTGAAAGGCCGTTTGCCAAGCCGAGGCCCGGCGCAGCAGCCAGAAGCGGGGCAGGAAAAAGCCGAGGAGGAAGCCGGCCCCGATGGTCTTGGGAGGCAGGCCGGCCACCGCGGCCAAAACGGGCAAACCGAGGGCGAGACCACCCCACCAGAGCAGGAAGGCGCGGGTGGCGGCGTCCAAGCGGGAGGCCGGCACGCCCGACATGCCCAGGGTTTTGCGCGCCCAAGCCTTCAGCCCGGTGGGGGCAAACCGCTCGGCGAGTTTGGGGAAGTGGGTTGGCCACAGTCTGACGCCACCCGGTCCGGCCTGGCGTTTCGGCCAAAAGCGGACGACCAGGTAGGTCAGCAAGAAAGCCTCGACCACGGAAAAAGCGCGAAAAGTCTCAACCGACACTGCGCACCATCCTCATCAGCACCAAGATGCCGACGGACTCCCAGACGAGGCCGCCCAGGAGGATCTCGCCGCCGATGCCGGACAACATGTAGGGACCGAAACCGACGAAGAGCATGGTCACGCCCATCAGGGCGGGCATGGAGGCGAGCAGGATGGCCGACATCCGGGCCTGGGCGGTCAGGGTGGCGATCTTGCGGCGCAGGGCGAACCTGGACCGAATGAACTCACCCTGGCGGGAGATGATCGCCACCAGGTTGCCGCCGGTGTCGGATTGGACGGCGATGACCGCCGACAACCGGGCCATGTCCCGGTTGTGCATGCGCTCGGCCATGCTCGCCAAAACCGAGGACAGGGAGGTGTTCATGTCGGTCTGGTAAGCGCGCAGGGCGACGGCCATCTCCTCGCCGATGACCCCGCTGAAAGTCTCCAGGCTGCCGAAGGCCTGGACGTCGCTGGAGCCGGCCCGCAGGGCATTCGCCACCTGCCGCAGGGCCTCCGGCATGCCGGCGTCGAAGGCGGCGATCCTCTGGGCGGCTTTGGCGCGGTAAGCGGCGAGCGCGATGAGCGGCGCCAGGAGCAAGCCGAGCAGCCCTCCGGGAAGTCTCCAGAAAAGCATCCCGACGATCTGGCCGACCACGGCCAAACCGGCCAAAAGCAGCAAAAACTCCACCGGCAAAAGGGTGCTGCCGGATCGGGCGAGCAGCATGGCCACGCTGCGGCCGAGGGCCGTGTCCTGGAAGGCCCGGTTGCGGCGGCGAAACTGGGGCCTGGCCCAACGCCAGGCGGAGAGCCGGTCCCGCAGGCTGACCCTGGCCCGGAAAAAGGTGGTCAACGTTGGCAAAAAAGCCGCCAGGCGTTCCGTGGCCAGCCAGGCCACCAGGACGACCAGCCCGAGGATCAGCGCAGCTCCGACCGGATGCCAACTTTGGCCCGGCGGGGGAGGCGGCGCCAGATGGTGTCCGGCGGTGGGGGCACCCTTGCCGGTCCAGATTTTGCCTTGCGGGGTGACCGTCGTCACCGTTTGGCCGCCGCGCCAAATGACGCGGTTGCCGTTCGGGGTGACGTAATCGGCCAAGATGAAGGGCGCGGCACCCCTGCTGTGGATGGTCATCTGGCCGTCCCTCCCCGCAGGAATTCGGAGCGGAACTTCTGCACGTGCCGGTCCTGCTCCCAGGCCCACACCGGGTGGAGCCTGGGGACCGCCCCCTCCATGCCGTGGACTTCGGCGATCTCGTGGACCACGCGGCGCCCGTCGGCCAGGCGTTTCATGCCGACCAGCACGTGGATGGCGGAGGCGATCTGGTCGCGGATCGCGGTCAGCGGCAGGTCGTCGCCGGACATCAGGACCATGTTTTCCAACCGGCGCACCGCGTCGCGGGAGTTGTTGGCGTGCAGCGTGCTCATGGAACCGTCGTGCCCGGTGTTCATGGCCTGGAGCATGTCCAGGGCCTCCCCGCCGCGCACCTCCCCGACGATGATCCGGTCCGGGCGCATCCGCAGGGCGTTTTGCACGAGGCGGCGCAGGGAGATGCCCCCCTTGCCGAACGGGTCCGGCGGTTTGGCCTCCAGGGTGACGACGTGGGGCCGCTGCACCTGGAGTTCGGCGGTGTCCTCCACCGTGACGATCCGGTGACCGGGTTGGATCAACCCGGTCAGGGCGTTGATCAGAGTCGTCTTGCCGGAGCCGGTTCCGCCGAAGACGATGAGGTTGTAGCGGTTGAGCAGGATCTCGGAGAGGTAGGCCACCATCTCCGCCGACAGGGCGCCGCGGGCGGCCAGGTTGGAGATCAGCATGGGGGTTCCGCCGAAGCGCCTGACGGTCATGGTCGGTCCCCAGGGTGAAATGGGCCAAATGGTGGCGTTCAGGCGCGAACCGTCGGGCATCCGGGCGTCCAAAAGGGGATGCTCAAGGTCGAAGGGGATCAAAAGGCTCTGGGCCAAGGTGGAAAGGATGCGGATCATCTCTTCCTCGGAGGAAAAGATCGGACCGGCGACCCGTTCCAAGCGGCCGCGGCTTTCGACGTAGGCGTCGTAGAGGGAGTTGACCATGATCTCCGAAACGTCCGGGTCGACGAAGTGGGCCTGCAGGGGGCCGAAATTGATCATCTCCTGGAAGACCAGGCGGATGATGTAGGATCGCCACATGGCGGGGAGGTTCTTTTCGACGAACCTTTCCGTGACGGTCAGGCGGATCTTTTGCTGTTCTTCCCGGGTGGGGATGGGCTTTTGGGGGGAGGCGGCGGCCCTGACGCCGGCGAAGGCGGCGATCACCCCGCGGGCCAGTTGCTCGGCCACGCCTTGTTCCTCCCGCAGCCGCTCCTCGGAATAGGCTTCGCTAGCCACCGGGAGTCACCAGCCGCGGCACGGAGACGGTGGCCTGCCAGGCGGAGTCCGAACTGCCGATGGTCAGGTCGTTGTTGCCGTTGGTAAGGAATGATTGCACCAGAACCTGCCCGTGCAGCGTCTTGGCGATGGAAGAGCCGTTGGCGGTCAGGTTGACATTTGGGGCATAGTAGGTGCCGTTGAACTGAACAGCGTTTCCTCCGTTGATGATATCGTAGGACGATCCGGCGTTCCAGACCACGACGCCGGCCGGTGCGCCTGTATAAAGGGGGGTGGTGGGGGCGCTGAAATTTGCGTAGACGTCACCGTTGACGGTTAAACTGCCGATACCGTTCGGCGGCAAGTAAAACATCACTCCGCTGCCGCTGACCTTCATGGAACCGTTGAGGGTCAGTCCCCATCCGTCGAGGTAATACAAACCGGGTTCGAAAACGACCTTGTTGCTCCCATTCTCCCGAATGCCATTGGGGTAGTAACCAGGGTAATAGGTGTCCGTGCCCCTGACGGTTGTTTCGTGCCCGGCGGCCGGCTGGCTGGGGGCGGTGGCCCAGGCGGCCAGCGGGTCCGGTTGGGTGGGTAAACCGGTCGTGGGCGACGGTTCGGGCTCGGGACCGTTATAAGTACAGGCGTTGTCCTGTTGGGATTGCCCGGCGATCCCGATGCTGTCGGCTTTGATGGCGCCGGGGCCGTTCATGGTGATCCCGCCGTCGGAGAACATTCCGCCGTTGACGGTCAGGTCGCCCGTTCCGTTGCTCAAGGCCGAACAGGAGCTTTGCCCCAACGTCAGCAGGGCATAGGGGTCGGGTTGGGTGCTGCGGCCGGCGGCTTCCGCGGTGGCCGAGACGGGCATGGTCAGGACGAAGCTGACCGAACCGCTCACGGTGACCTGGACGGCGCTGGCCCCGCCCTGGGTCTGCACCTCGCTCGCCGTGATCGCATTTTGGAGGTAGCCGTTTTTCTCAGCGGCGGCGTAGGCCGCCTGCTGAGCTTGGTTCCAAGCCCCCCCCTGCAGGAGGACCGTGTCGCCGGCCAGGGCGCCGGCGTTGGCGGCGGCTTGGGCTTGGCTCTTGGCGGCCACGGTTTCTCCGACGGCGACGCCGCCGAAGAGGAGGATGACGAAAGCGAAGGCCAGGGTGGCGGCCAGGGGGACGATCTGTCCCGCTTCCGGTGACCGAATCTTGCCCATTGTTCCTTCCCACCTTTTCATTGGACCAAAAAGGTTTCGGACACCGAGATGCCGCTCAGGTTCAGGCCAAAATAGCTCATGGCACCGCTCAGGGCGTCCATCCCCGGCACGTCCGCGGCCGGGACGGTGACGGCGACCGTGACGTAGTCGTTGGCCGGGAGGGGGGACGGCCACGGCTGGGGAACGGGGTTGCCGTTTGCGTCCTGGACGGACAGGGTTATTTCGCCGGCATTGAGGCTGAGCATGGACTTGGCCGCGTTTTCGCATTCCGAGTCGATGTCGGACGTGGTGGCGGCGGGGTTTTCGCTCCAGTACATGGCGGACAAGCCGGCTGCGTTGGCCGCCACCTGTTTGGCGGCAAAGGCAAACCCAAGCGAAAAAGCCACCGTTATGATCAGTAAGAAAACCGGCAAAATCAGCGCAAATTCAACCATTGCCTGACCGTTTTGTCCATTTCGCATCTTTTTCCCTCGGTTTCGCCGGTTGAGATCGGGGGAGGGGAGCTTGGGATCCCTTCCCCCGGACTCAACCCCCCGGCGGTCTTTCCCTATATGGAGTTGGAAACGCCGGTAAAAATATTGGCGTTGTCCTTGCCCAGCGGCGTGAGAGCCACCATCACGACGATGACGATCAGGGCGATGATCAGGCCGTACTCCACCATGCCCTGACCGTCCTCGGAACCGAGGACGCCACGGGTCCGGTCCAAATGCTTGCGTATGAAGGTCATTTTTCGTTCACCTCCTTCCCGGGGATTGGGAGACCAACGTTGTTTATGAGGGAGTCAAGACGACCATGCCCCCGGCGGGCCGGCAGGCGGGCCGCCAACCCGCCGCCTCCAACTCCCGGGCAACGGTGGTGTTTTGCCGCCAAACCACGGCACCCACGCGCCAGCGGCGGAAGAAGGGGACCGGAGCCTTTTTTCCCTCCTCCACCTGGGAAAAGGGGAGGAAAAGTCCTTCCCGCAGGAAGAAGTCGGCTCGGGTGTCGATCATGGTGGGGATGCCCGCCCACATTGCGTAGGCCGCGAGGTCGTAGGGGAAAGCCACCCGGCGCAGGTGACGGGCGAGCACGCAGCCGATGGCCTGTTTGGGCATCCCGTACCGGCCGCCGGTCCTGACGCTGCCGGCCAAGGTGGGAGAGGGGTATGGTCCAAGGAGGTAAACGGCCAGGATCAGGCCGAGGGCCAGCAGGGCGTTCAGCCAGGAGAGGGTAAACCTTTTCGTTTCGCCCCACGCCAGGGAGCCGAGGAGGAAGCCGAAAACGGTGATCAGGGCGTAGGGCAACATCCGCTCGCTGGCGAACGCTTCCCAGACACAACCGGCCGCCAGGACCAGACCGTAGGCGTCGATCCGGGGTTGGGGGGCGACAAGCAACACTCCGACAACGCCCAAGACGGGGATGAACCACCAGAGTTCCCCGGCCGGGTTGCCCAGGGAAGGCGGCCCCCATTCGGAAATGTAGCGGTGCACCGTGGAAGATCCGGACATGGACAAAACGTCGCTCCAAAGTCCGAAACCGTTGGGGTTGACGAGGGGCGCGAGGGACGCGCCGCCCAAGGCCACCGCCAAGCGGCGGACGGCGGGGAAACCGCGGTTTTCCACCAGTCCGAGTTTCCATGGCCGGATCAGAACCAGCGCCAAAGCGAGGAAAAGGGGGGCGAGGACGAAGGAACCGTGCACCTGGGCCCAAAGGAGGGTGAGGGGCAAAACCCAATAAAGGCCACCCTTGCCGTTGCGTTCCCTGGCGACCAGCCACAATAAAACGGTCAGGGCATCGTAACTGAAAACCTGGGGCCGCAAATTGAGGAACGGGGACATCAGGACGGTGGCCAGGAATGACAGGAGGGCCGACGGCCCTCCGGCCGAGCCGAGTTCCCGGGCGAGCAGGTAGATGAGGAACGGCAAGAGGGCGACGAAGACCGCGCCGGCGGCGTAGAATGGGTAGGCTCCCAAGGCGGAGGCGGCGCCCAGGATGGCCTGCCACCCCCATTCCTGGTCGATCCACCTGGCGCCGGGGAACGTCCACGACCAGTGGTCGCGCAGGGGGACGTGCCCATGCGCCAGGATCCAGTTTCCCAAAACAGTGTCGTACATTGGATCCCCCCAGAAGGGGGAGGCGAGAACGAAGCGAACGCCAAGAGCGGCGGCCAGCAACAGGACCACTTTGGGAAGATCCCCGCCCTTTTGCCACCAGGTGGACGTTGCCGACAGCCAATTTTTCGCCCGCACGACATCAGATCCTTTTTGTCGCCGATCCTGTTTGCCAAACGCGGCAAACGCCCCATATTTGGCCTTTTTCGCGTTTATTTTTCGACGCCAACGCCGGTTATTCCTCCAAGCGGAAGCATCCGCCGGAGTTTCCAACCGGGCCGGGGCAAAACAAAAACCGCCTCCCTCGCGGGACGCGGCCTCCAGGCGCATCCCCGCTCGGCAACTGGCTGGCATGCGCAGGCGCGTTTAGCCCCTTTAGCTTTGCGTCCTCCGCCTTTCGGCGGGGTTGCTTTGAATCTGCGGCATCCCTCCACCGGAACGACAAACCGTTTTGGTGGAGGAATCACTATGCCATTTTCCCTATTCAAACATAATTCAATTACCGCCGATTGTCAAGAGTCGATTGATCAGTGCAGGATCGGGGGTGCCGCCGGCGGTGCGGGAGGGCAAAAAAAAGAGCCTCCTTGGCGAGGCCCAGGGGGGAGGTTCAGTTTTCTTCCTTGTCCTCGTCCTCGGAGGTCAGGAGGCCAAGCACCGCGGCTCGGAACAGGGAACCGGGAAACATGCCGGCCGCTTTGGCCTTTTGCCGGAATTGGCGGAAGGCCGCCACGGCTTCCCGGCGCGCCTGCATCTGGGATTTGTCTCCCTTGAATTGGACGGTGATCCCGTCGTCCGTCTCTTTGACGGAGAACTCCCAGCCACCGAATTTCTTCTCCAAAGTTTCAACCTCCTTCGTCGACTGCTCACGTCCTTGATTTTACTCCTACCGGCCTTCCGGGTCAATTGCGGCGCTTGCGCCGCCCTCCCCCCGCCGTGACGTAGAGGAGCAGGAGAAAGCCGACCAGCCAAACGGCCCGGGTCGGCCAGGTCAAGGGCAAAGCCGCCACAAAGACGGCGGCGGCCAGAGCCAGGGTGAGGAGGGCCAGCCTGACCAGGCGGGCGAGCAGGGCTTCGATGCGCCAAAGACTCTCCTCGATGCCGGTGAAGTCGATGGGGATGTCCAGATCGCCGCGCTCCAGGCCGTGGAAGAAACGCCCGGCCAGTTCGGGCAGTTCCAGGGTGACGCCGGCAATCTTGGCCGCCCGGCGGGGCAGGGCGCCCAGGAGGCCGTCCCGGCCGCCGCCGATGAAACGCAGGGCGTAGGGGCGGAAGATCTTGATCACGTCCATGCCGGGATCCAGGGAGGTGCACAGGCCGACGGTGATCCCCACGGCCCGCCCCAGGAAGGTGATTTTGGCGGGGATCTGGAAGGGATGGGAATGGATGGTTTGAAGAACGGCCTCGTTGATTCCGGCGAAGTCGAGCGTCCGGATGTCCGCCAGGGTCTTGCCGTAGAACTGCTCCAGGAGCCAGGCGAGGTGGCGGCGCAGGGCTCCCAAAGAGGCCTGGGGGCGCAGGAAACCGACCTCCTGCAAGGCGGAGACCACCTGAAAGCTGTCCTTTTCGGCCACGCCCTGGAAGAGGTGGCGGATGCCGGAACGCAACTCCGGGGGGATCTCGGCCATCATGCCGAAGTCCAAGAAGACCAGAACGCCGTCCTCCTGGATCAGGATGTTTCCGGGGTGAGGGTCCAGGTGGACGAAGCTATGACGCAGGAGTTGGTCCAGGTAGGAGCGGACGATCCGGGAGGCGACCAGCCGCCGGGATATGCCGGCCCGGTCCAGCCCCTCCAGGTCTTTGATCTTATAACCACGCATGGCTTCCATGGTCAGGACGCGCCGGGTGGTGTGGCTCCAATGGATCCGGGGCACCTTGATCCAGGAACGGTGGGCGAAGTTGGCGGCGAATTTTTCGGCGTTTTTGCCCTCGGCCAGGTAATCGAGTTCCTCCCTGACCGTGCGGGCGAATTCGCGAAAGACCGTGTCCAGGTCGAAGGTATTGGTCCAGCCGGTGAGGCGGCCGAAAACTAACAGGACCACCCGGATGGCCCGCAGGTCACTTTCGACGTATCTCTCGATCCCGGGGCGCTGGACCTTTACGGCGACCGGCTGCCCACCGGGCAGGGTGGCCAGGTGGACTTGTCCGAGGGAAGCCGAAGCCAGGACTTCGGGGGAGAAAAAGGGAAAGACAGCGCCGACAGGCGCCCCCAACTCGGATTCAACGACCCGGAGCACGGCGGACAGGGGAGCGGAGGGCACTTCATCCTGAAGGGCGGCCAATTCCGCGGTGTATTCGGGGGGGAGGAGGTCCACCCGGCTGGAGAGGAACTGGCCGAGTTTGACCAGGATGCCGCCCATCTGCACGGCGGTGCGGCGGAAGCGAACGGCCTGGGCGCGCAGGAGCGCGGAGCGGCGGGCGAGGATTTTGTCCCGTCCGCAAAGGGCGATGGCCCATTTTTCCACCTGGAAGTCCCAGAGGATGCCGGCGAAGAGGGCCAGCACCCGGTAAGTGCGCCACAGGGGGGAGGAGTTGCCCATGCTTCGTTCCTTTCGAGGTTCCTGTTCTCGCGCCGTTTCCACGATAAGGCAAGGCGCCGCGCTTGTCAAACCGTGGGGTATAGCCCGGCGGGGGAAGGGATGGGACAGCGGCAGATGGAATAACCTGAACGAAAGAATGTTTGTCTGAAGGCGGTGGGACGGTGGAGCGGGGGACGGTGGAGCGGGGGACGGTGGAGCGGGGGACGGTGGAGCGGGGGACGGTGGAGCGCAAAGTGGTGGTTTTGTGCGGGGGGCAATCGGCGGAACACGAGGTGTCCCTTTTGTCGGCCCGCAATGTTTGGCAGCAGTTGGCGGAAATGGGTTACCGGGTCGTGCCGATCTTGCTTGAACGGCAGGGTGGATTGCGCCGGTTGACCGGGGGGCCGGAGGCGCTGGAGGCCGCTGTGGAGCCGCCGGGGGAGCGGACGACCTGGGACCGGGTCGTGGCCGAGGGAGGGGTGTTTTTTCCCGTCCTGCATGGTCCCGGCGGCGAGGACGGAACGGTGCAGGGCATCCTGGAATTGGCCAGCGTCCCCTACGTTGGTTGTGGCGTTTTGGCTTCGGCCC
>JAJZBP010000025.1 GCA_021798855.1 Bacillota bacterium | reverse complement strand
ATCTGTCCGGCGTCCCGTAGCGGCGCCCGTCGGGGAACTCGAACTCGTGGAGGTGGGAGATGTCCCAGCGGGCGAAGGCCAAGTCGATAGCCTCGGCCAGATCCTGGAGAGTGTGCTTGGGCCCCACCAGCATGACCCGCCCCGGCCGCCGGACCAAGTCCATCCCCCGCCCGGACAGCAGCTCGACTTTTACGTTGAACCATCCTCTGAGCATTGCGCCGCCTCCTCGAATTGCAAGATCAACTGCTCGGTTCTTCGCCAATCCTCCGCCCCCTCGCAGATTCAGGAGCTTTCAAATCCCTCCTCCGTCAGGGCCTCAGCCTGCTTCACCACCAGGTCCGTGGCCGCCTCCCGCCTGTCCGGCGGGTAGCCGTGCCGGCGCAACACCCGCTTGACCAACACCCGGAGCCTGGCCCTGGCGCTCTCCTTCGCCGCCCAGTCGATGGAGGTGTTCCGCCTGACCGTCTCCAGAAGCTCCCCGGCGATGGCCCGCAGGACCTCGTCCCCCAGCGCCTTGACCGCCGATTCGTTGGCCATTAACGCATCATAAAAAGCCAGCTCATCCTCGGCCAGACCAAGTTCCTCCCCGCGCTCCTTGGCTTCCTGCATGCTCCTGGCGATGGCAATAAGTTCTTCAATCAGCTTGGCCGCCGTTATCGCTCGGTTGTGGTAAGCCTTGACCGCCTTCTCCAGCATCTCGGTGAAGGACCGTCCCTGGACCACGTTCCGGCTGAAGACCACCCTGATTTCATCCCGCAACAGTTTTTGCAGCAATTGGGCCGCCAGGTTGCGCTGGGGCATTCCCTTGATCTCGGCCAAAAATTCCTCCGAAAGAATGGAGACATCCGGCTTCTTTACCCCGGCCAAAGCAAAGATGTCTTCCATCCCCTGGGCCGAAATGGCCGCCGACACCAACTGCTCCATGGCCGCGTCCAGTAATCCGCCCGCCCTGCCGCCTCGTCTCCCGGTGGTCTTGGCCAAAGCCACCCTCACCGCCTGGAAGAAAGCCACCTCTTCCACCGCAGCCGTGGCCTCATCCCTGGAAGAAGTCAGGGCAAAAGCCTTGGCCAGACCGTTTGCGGCAGCAAGAAACCTGGCCGTTGCCTGTTGGGCCTCAATGTGTTCCTGGGCCGCCGGAAGAATCCCGATCCGCTGCGTCGCGGTGCCCGAAAAGAAGGGCTGGTAATCAAATCCGTGGAACAAGCCACGGCAGATTTCCAGCTTCTCCTGCAGGAAAGCCACCGCCTGGTCCAGCTCGACCTTCAGTTCACCCCGCCCTCCCCCTTGGGCGTAGGCGGCCATGGCCTGCTTCAACTGGGCGGCCAGTCCCAGGTAATCCACGATCAGGCCGCCGGGCTTATCCTTGAAGACCCGGTTCACCCGGGTTATGGCCTGCATCAGGTTGTGGCCCTTCATCGGTTTGTCCAGGTACATGGTGTGGAGGCAGGGAACGTCAAAGCCGGTCAGCCACATATCCCTGACGATGACGACTTTCAAACTGTCTTGCGGATCCTTGAAGCGTTTCTCGATTTCTTGCCGCCGGGTTTTGCTGCGGATGTGGCGTTGCCAATCCGGCCCGTCGGCGGCGGAGCCGGTCATCACCACCTTGATGGCGCCCTCTTGATCGCCGTCGGAATGCCACTGGGGCCTCCTGGCGACGATTGTATCGTAAAGCTTCACCGCGATCCGCCGACTCATGGTCACGATCATGGCCTTCCCGTCCATGGCCCTGAGCCTTGAGTCGAAGTGGGCAAGCATGTCGTCAGCCACCAGATTGAGCCTTTTGTCCGCCCCCACCAATGCCTCCACGGCCGCCCACTTGCGTTTGGCCTGCTCCTTGGCGGTGTCTTCCTCTCCCTCGGCGATTTCCTCGAAGTCTTCATCCAAACGGGGCTTTTCCGCTTCGTTCAGGTCCAACTTGGCCAGACGGCTTTCGTAATAGATGGGCACCGTGGCCTTGTCCCGCCTGGCGTCGAAAAGATCATAAATACTGATGTAATCGCCGAAGACCCGGCTGGTGCTGCGGTCCTCGAACTCGATGGGGGTGCCGGTGAAGGCGATGAAGGCGGCGTTGGGCAGAGCCTGGCGCAGGTAGGCCGCATAGCCGGACTTCAACCGCCCGGCCTCGGCGGCCCGCCGTTCCCCGTCCCCTTTGGCCGAAGGCCGTTCGCTGATGCCGCCCGTCCCCAACTTTTCTCGTCCGGAGACAATGTACTTCGCCCCGAAGCCGTATTGGGTCCGGTGGGCCTCGTCGGCGATGACGATGACGTTGTGCCGGTTCGTCAGCAGGGGATGCCTTTCCTCGTCCTCAGCCGGCGCGAACTTCTGGATGGTGGTGAAGACCACGCCCCCCGCCGCCACGTTGAGCAGTTCCCGCAGGTGCTCACGGCTTTCGGCCTGCACCGGCTCCTGCCGAAATAAGGCCTGGCAGCGGGCGAAAGTGCCGAAAAGCTGGCCGTCCAGGTCGTTGCGGTCGGTGATCACCACCACCGTCGGGTTCTTCAAGGCCGCTTCCTGAATGATCCGCCCGGCGTAAAAAGCCATGGTCAGGCTCTTGCCCGAACCCTGGGTGTGCCAGACCACCCCGATCTTCCGGTCTCCCAGCGGACCGGCCGCCCTTACCGTGGACTCCACGGCCACCTTGACGGCGTGGAACTGGTGGTAGCCGGCGATCTTCTTGGACAGGCCGCCCGGCTCATCCTCAAAGACGATGTAGCCCCCCAGGTACTCCAAGAACCGTCCCCGCTCGAAAACCCCCTGGAGCAACACCTGCAACTCCGGGATCCTCCCCGGAGCCTCGTCCTCCCCCTCGATGGTCCGCCAGGGCATAAACCGGTCCCGGTCGGCGGTCAACGACCCCAGCCACGCCTGCAGCCCGTCGGTGATCACCAAGATTTCGTTGTAGACGAAAAGCGAAGGTATCTCTTCCTTATAAGTTTGCAGTTGCCGGAAGGCATCATCGGTTGTGGCGCTTTGCGCGCCGGGATTTTTCAGCTCCACCACTGCAACGGGCAGACCGTTGAGGAAGATGACCACATCCGGCCTCCGGGCCGGTCTCCCCGGCTGCCCACTTGCCACGCTGAACTGGTTAACCGCCAGCCAGTCGTTGGCCGCCGGATTCCCCAAGTCCGCCAGCCGCACCCGGTCCCCCACCGCGCGGCCTTGCGAGAGGTATTCCACCTCGACGCCTTCGGTGAGCATCCGGTGGAAGTTGCTGTTTCCCCGCACCAGGGAAGGGGACGCCGGATACAGGACCCTGCTGATGGCCTCTTCCCTGGCCTCCCGGGGGATGGAAGGATTGAGCCGCTCCACCGCCCGGCGCAGGCGGTCCTCCAGGATCACGTCGCGGTATGACCTTTGCCCCGGCCCCGGTTCTTCCGCCGAAATGTCCGGCCCGTAGGCGGTTTGGTAGCCCAGCCCCGCCAGCCATTCCATGGCCGCCTGCTCCAGAACCGCTTCGTCCAATCCCCGGCTCACAAGGCCACCTCCCGCTGCGAAATCTTACGCATCTGAAGCGTTGGCATCAACATTCGTTCCGCGAAGCAAATTTTCATACTCTGCCTGGGGGGTTGGTCTTGCGCGGATAAGGATGTATTTTTCCAGGAGGCAAGTTGCAATCAAAGTGCCGTCTTGGCTTTTTCCCACTTCAACCTGATTCTGCGGCCCCTGGCCGAGCAAACTCCAGGTTATTTCGCCGTCATGGTTATGGCAAAGCCCTACGATTGTAACCGTTTCGGCATCCCCGCTGTCACGGCGCACGGCATCGAAGCAAGCGTGGCCCATCCTGTCCCTTTTTTCGTGGCAATATATTGAAAAACCCGCCCGGTTTTGGTAACCTTTACAGGGAGGCTACTTGGCCGAACGGAACGGGTTAACCGAATACTTACGAAAAAAGGAAGGTTCCGAACTCCCGGCGGCGGTTGCAAATTATTTCGGAAAAACTGAATTAACTTTAGGGGGTCATTTTATGAAGTCTCTTGGGCGAAGAGGAATAATTATCCTGGTTGTTCTAGGTGGATTTGCAGTTTTTGGATTATTTTCTTTAGTGAATGGCCACATGCCCGGAAGTTCTATTGTTTCGAAAGCTACAGGTTCGGGTTTACTAGTTGCACCATTGCCTGGAGTACTCAAGCCTACCTTGGTCCAGGGGGTTGGCCCCTTGAGCATTAAGAGTTTAACTTCGCTATCGCTAGGGGAAAGCCCATTACCGTATCCTTTAAATACTTCCCCTTGGGCAACAATTAATAACGGAGTTATAACAGTTGCGGGCAATGTGATTACACATAGCACAGGGGCAATTGATTGGACTAAAGACGGAAATGCAATTGTGTATACTTCGGCACCTCCGGTAACTAGTCCAAACACCAACGAACCGGTATTTTCCCTAACATCTGGAGGGACATCGGTACAATTGGCTACAACTAACGACCCGTGGAGAATGTCTGTTTCAGGCAATATGGCTGCTTTTAACAACGTTGGAACCTTAGCCTTAGCAAATACTGAGACTAACCAAGTTTTGCCCACTAATATTCAATTGGGGACTGGTGCTTACCCATCTCAAGATTCTGATTTTAGTCTTTCTCCTGACAATAAATATGTTGCGGTTTTGTCGCCTAGCGATCAAATTACCATGTATCACTTAACTTTTTCCGGAAGCGGCTCCAATCTTACCGTCCAAACTGATTCGGTGGCAACGTTACCGGGTTTGGTTGCTAATGATCGAAATAGCTGGGGATCTTGGTCTCCAAATAGTAGTGAATTTCTTTACGCTACTCAGGACTCGCAGCAACTTCCCGGACTCCAAGTGTGGTCTGTGGCTTCCCAACATGCCCAGTCCGTTAGCAACTTTGCCACTTCTAATATGCAACAAGATCGTGGGAGGTATCTAGTGATTGGATGGCTACCCCAATTGCCTGAAAACTTCGTAGTTGAACAAGTCGGAACAACGGGCCTCTTTTCTGGGACTTATCTCCTCGGAAACACGTCGGGAACTGTTAAACAGGTTCTATGGAAGTATGGCGCAGGCGGTCAGGTTTCACCTTCTGGAGATAGTATCCTTTTTGCGGGGCAATCCACTGCGGGTAGTCCCCCGACAACATGGGTAGCTAAATTTTAGATAAAGAAAGGAAGGTCATTATGTTAAGAAATAAGAGGCTATTGAATCCTTTAAGCCGTATTATAATTGCCCTAATGGTTGTAATAAGCATGTTCAGTACATCAATCCCCTTGGTCTTTGCGGACGAATCAAATGATTCTCCGATTTCCATAACCGTTGGAATTTGGAATTCTAGTGGCAACTGCATATCGTCAACAACGACTGTCAACTTAAAGTATTACAACCAAAACACACTCCCGAACGAATGGTATGCATCATGGCCTTACAACTCATTGCAAGCAGGTAACGTTTTAATAAAAGCAAATGCTTATTATTACTATGTTACAGGTCAACAATGGGGGTATGTTTGTAACGGCGGGGGTTCGAAAGCTTACTTTACCATTGATACCGCCCAAGCAAACTACATTGCTGGTAGCTATTCAAGTAAATGTAGCCCATACCCTTATTGTGCATCAGCGGATGATCCTGGCACTGATGGGTTAATGATGTTGGAATCTCCGGATAATGTCAACTGGTACTATACGTTTTATAACTGGGGGAGTTGTGTACAAAACGAAACAGACTACCTTGCAAATCAGGGTTACAATAGGAACGTTATATTGCAAGATATATATATAAATGGCTATGGAGGCTGCGGAAATAACCTCTTTAATTATCTCAACTTCCTCACAAGCGACTCGTCGTATTCGTGATTGTCTTCCTTGAGCTACTCAAGGGGCGTTCCTCTAAGCCCTTTCAGGATCGCTCCGGCTTAACCGCCGGAGCTTCTTTTGTGCGCCCGGCATGGGCGTGAGCTTGAGGGTGAAAGTACCGTGGGGAGGTTGGCAGCTTGCCAACCGTTAGCCGAACCGTAAGTGTGTCCGTTGTGATTGTGCCATGAAGCTATGTAGAAAATGAGGGAAGCCCCTCGGCATAGGGCGTCCTGCAGGGGTCCAAACCACCCCAAGCGGCTGGAGTTCAACGGCTTCGGTCGTGAACGTTGAAGGAAAAGTTTCTGATAGCAATTTTTGCATACAAAACGAGAAGCAAGCCATGCAGCCCACCCCGGCTTGAGGTCCGAGTCTAGATCCGAGTATTCTTTGGCGCTCCATTTGACGCGGGAGCCAAAGGCCCACACCGGGTACTGAGGAACGTGCTTACGCAATATCCCGCGCACGATCTCCAAATGGTCTGGTCGAATGTCTATGAGCGGTTCAGCCATTGCGGGCCTCCGAACGCGCCAACAAGTCTTTGGCGTCGCCTATGAATTTCAGCGTGCCTTGATAGACCTGCGCCGCCTTTTCGTGATCGTAGGCATGAGCCGTAATGTTGCGCAGCTTGCGATAGTCAAACCACCCTTCCACATCGGCAACCAATCCCTTTTCCGCCCCTTTCCGGAGCAAGTCGCGGAAATCGCTAAAATCTGCTTCCGTTGGTGTCGCCGCATCAAGCTCAATGCAGCGACGGAGCATTTTGACGCTGATTTCGTAAACAAACTCAAAGTTCTTGATGACCCCGGCGATTACGACATTTTGCGTCTCGGCTGACTGCTTGTTGAACCATTGGCTGTTACCAACCAAACGCAGGCCATCTTCCAAGGAGCCGATGGCTTTTTTCAGGGAAGTCAGGTCCAAAGAAGCTCCGGTCATTTTGCCGCCCTCCCCTGCACCACCACGTAGGCCCGCTGGATTTCCAGGCGGAAGTCGTCGGGAATCCGCGCCCAATCCAGGGCATCAACCCGGATGGGCAAGTCGCTCTCGATGAAAGCCTCTTTCAGATCCGTTACCGCAGGCGTCTCCTCTTCCAAGTCGGCTGGATTGCGCACGGTCAGGTCCAGGTCGCTGGCCTCATGGCCGGTTCCGGCCACCCGGCTGCCGTAGGCCCAGACTTCGGCTTGGGGGACGTATTGCCTAAGCAGTGACTTGACCTGGGCCAGATAGCGTGCGGGCAAGCGCAGTTTAAGGCTCTCCATGACCGGTATCGGGTTCACCTCGCTTCGCCGAATTGGATGCGCAGCCGCCCTTCCAAGGCCGTGGCGTCAACGATGAAGTCGGGCAGCATGGCCAATGTCTCCTTGGCGAATTGTTCACCGTAGTCGTGGGCAGTAATGTTGCGGTTGTCCCGGTAGCGAAACCACCGTTCCACTTCCTCCAGGGTCAGCAAACCGTGAGTGGCCCCCAGGCGCAGCAGTTCCTTCACCGGCGTTGCATCCAGGGTCCTGCCCCCGTGGCCGAAGTCCTTAAGCGCCCGCTTGATCAGCTTGAAACTGGTTTCCTGGGTCAGTTCAAAGCCCTTGATGATGGCGTTGCGAAAGACTTCCTGGTTGATGCTGCCCGGCTGGGCCTGGCCGTACAGGGTCACGGAGGATTCGAGGGTGCTGACGCACCGTTGCAGGTGGCTCGTGCTGATCGTCATAGCCTATCCCTTCCCTCCCAAGAATCCCATGCGTCTCAGGTTGCCGGCGATAGCCTCGTCCAGGGTTTGAGCTTCCTGCACCTGTTGCGTCCATTGCCGGGCCAGCCGCTCCATCTTCTCCGCGAATGGCTCGTCGTCTTCCTCGGCGTCTTCCGCTCCCACGTAGCGCCCCGGCGTCAAAACGTATCCGTGGCTCTCGATCTCTTTGACCGTGGCCGACTTGCAAAAGCCGGGCACGTCCTGATATTCCCCGGCTCCCTGGTCTCCCCGCCAGGCGTGGTAGGTTCCGGCGATCTTTTCGATGTCTTCCGGCGCAAGCTCCCGGTGGGTGCGGTCGGCCATGACCCCCAGCTTGCGGGCGTCGATGAACAGAGTTTGGCCCCGGCGATCCCGAAACCGCTTGTCGGTTTTGCTCCTGGTCAAAAACCAAAGGCAAACCGGGATCTGGGTGTTGTAAAAAAGCTGGCCGGGCAAGGCGATCATGCAATCAACCAGATCGTCCGCGATGATCTTCTTGCGGATTTCCCCTTCCCCCGACTGGTTGGAGGACATGGAGCCGTTGGCCAGGACGAACCCGGCGGCCCCGTTCGGGGCCAGGTGATAAATGAAGTGCTGCACCCAGGCGAAGTTGGCGTTGCCCACCGGCGGGGCGCCGTACCGCCACCGCCTGTCCTCCCGCAGGCGCTCCCCGCCCCAGTCGCTGGAGTTGAAGGGAGGATTGGCTAGGATGTAGTCGGCCTTCAGGTCCGGGTGCAGGTCACGGTGGAAGCTATCGGCGTTATCCTTCCCCAGGTTCGCCTCGATCCCCCGGATGGCCAGGTTCATGTGGGCCAGTTGCCAGGTGGTGGGGTTTGATTCCTGCCCGTAGACGGAGATGTCTCCGACCCTGCCGCCGTGTTCCTCGATGAACTTCTCGCTCTGGACGAACATCCCCCCGGAACCACAGCACGGGTCGAACACCCGGCCCTTGAATGGCGCCAGCATGGCCACCAGCACCTGGACCACGCAGCGGGCCGTGTAGAACTGGCCGCCCTTCTTGCCCTCGGCGTTGGCGAACTGGCCCAGGAAATACTCGTAAACCCGGCCCAGGATGTCCTGGGAGCGGTGCTCCTTCTCCCCCAGGCCGATGGTGCCGATCAGATCCACCAGTTCCCCCAGCCGGTGCTTGTCCAGGGTCGGACGCGCGTAACTCTTGGGCAGGATGCCCTTGAGCCTGGGATTGTCCCGTTCGATGGCCAGCATGGCGTCGTCCACGATCTTGCCGACGTTCTGGCTCTTGGCCTGCCCCTGAATAAAAGACCAGCGGGCCTCCTTGGGAACCCAAAAGATGTTGTCCGCCAGATATTCGTCCCGATCCTCCGGGTTGGCCCCCAGCCGGACCTCGGCCAGCAGTTCGGCGTGTTTCTCCTCGAAGGCATCGGAGATGTATTTCAGAAAGATGAGTCCCAGGACGACGTGCTTGTATTCGGCGGCATCCAGGTTGTTGCGCAACTTGTCGGCGGCCTGCCACATCTTTTGCTCAAAACCAAGGGTTGAGCCGTTCCCGTTCTTCTTCGCCGGATCTGCTTTCGCCTGGCGGGCCAAGGGTTTTCCTCCGTTTTGCTCCAATTTACGGCTCAAGTATCAACGTAAAACTTGTGCCGGCCCAATTCAGGCTTGTATTCGCCAACTTTTACCCGAACCCCTTTCGGGGGCCGAGGGCGTACGGCGAGCCGGCTTTTCCCCAAGGCGCTGGCATATATTGACACCTTCCGCGGGTATGGTAAAATTAGGCACGACGCCGCCGGTGGACGCTCCTTGTAAGCGGCGGCGTCGAATGTTACCATGAGGAGGCGAAGGGATGGCCCAAACCGTTCACCAAGGGGAAGACATCGTCTTCAAGTGCGTGAGCCGGATCCTTGGGAACGACCTGGTGCGGGCTTACGGCCTGAATCCCTGCCGCATCGTCGGCCCGGCGCCTACGGAGTTGCCCCGCGTCCCTCTGGAACGCCGCCTGGACTACCTTTTCCGGTTGGACGACGGGAGCCTCCTGCACCTGGAGTTCCAGTCGGCGCCGACGAAGCTTGAGCGTTTCATGGTCTACGACGTCCTGCTTTGCGAGCGGGATCGGCGGAAGGTGCGAACCGTTGTCGTCTACACCGGCGGGATCACCAGGGCCGAGGATTGCCTTGACTACGGTTGCTTCGTCTACAAGGTCAAGAACGTTTTCATGAGCGCTTTTGACGGGGACGCCGCCCGGCTGACGGCGGCTTCGGCCCTGCGGGACCGCGGCAGGCTTTCGGGCCGGCAACGGTTGGATCTCATCTTCTCGCCGCTCATGCGCCAGAAGATGGCGCCGGGAGAGGCGGTTCTGGCGGCCCTGGAAGTGGCGGCGGAAATCGGCGACGACGATGATCAGGCTTTTTGCCAAGCCGCGATCTTGGGGCTTGGGGATAAATTTTTGGCTGGCGATCTGCGAAAGAAAATCAGGGAGGCGTTGGGAATGAACCGGTTCGTGGAGATGCTGCTGGAGGAAGGTTTGGAGAAGGGCTTGGAGAAGGGCTTGGAGAGGGGCCGGGCGGAGGGAAAGGCGGAAGGGAAAGCGGAAGACATCCTCCTCCTGCTGGGAAACCGCTTCGGGCAGCCTGCGCCGGCTTTACAGGAAGCGGTGCGCCGGGAAAAACAGGAGAACCGCCTGACCGACCTTCTCCTGGCCGCGGCCGGTGTCGGCAGCCTGGAGGAGTTCGAGGCGCTGCTTTCGGAGGAAACCAAGAAGGGGCATTAAGCGCATACGATTCAGGTTTCGCTAAAGTCTGCATTGGATCCGCGATGTTGTTTGCTTCCATGTCCCCAGCCACACGGCTACTTGACCGGCACCCGGATTGGGTCCGCCTCGCCCTCGGCGTCCGAGCGAACTCTTCGTTCCTTCCCTTATTCCCGCCCCAAGGCCGCGGCGGTCACGGAGGGGAATCGGCCGAAGTGATGGTGTCTGAGGTCAAGACGGCCAAGCGGCGGGCCAAGGAGGAGGAGCCCGTCGAGGTGGCGGTTAAAGCAGAGGAGCCGGTTCGAAGACGCAGAGCAACAGCGTGAAGAAAAGAGAACGCTTCCCCGTAAGAAGGGAGGCATTCTTCTTTATTCAGTAATTAGTTGCCCTTCTTTGCCGGGGTGGTCCCTGACCCGCCGGAACCGGCCCCAGAACTAGAACCGCCACCTGCACCGGAGCCAGAACCAGAGTCCGAGCCGCCAAACTTAGAGATATATTGCCTAAAGTAACCAAGCATGGCTGACTCAAAGATTCCGCCAAGCACAGCTAAAGCCGAATAAAATGCTATTTGTGAACCGCCTGATGGGGGCTGGGTTCCAGTAACCGCAAATGCTCCAGCTTGGACTAAAGCGGCCGTAACCGCGCCGGTAACACTTCCCGTAAATGGTTTAGTCAATGTCCACCAATTGAAGCCAGAGTCTGTTTTATGGAAAGCGCGCGCCATGACAAAGCCGTGTAACGCCATAATGCTTCCACCCACAGCGCCTGCATACCAGTATAACAACGATGGCACTCCGTAGAAAATGTTTCCGCCGGAAAGTGGATGAACCGAAAGCCCATACCCTATAATCGCTAAAATTATAAATTCCGAAAAAGCGATGATTCCAATAGGGTCGTTGTGGAAATTCCAAATTTGCTCGGCTTTGCGGGACTGATCAATCAAGGCAGATTCTAATCTTGCCACTTTTTCTTCGTCCTGGTAGTTTGTGTTAATATCCTTATAATCATCCCAAAATGACCCGGTATTGAAATAAGGATTATTGCCAGCGACCTTATTCATTTTTGCAAGCAAATCATTTATTTCTTGAGAAGTATTCTTCACAGGCCCGATATTAAGCTGACTCTCTAAATCGGCTAAAGTGCTGACGACCTTAGACAACCAAGCCGACGAATCAACCGGATTAGAATTACCAACCTTCAGGCAATTAACAGATATCAAGATATCTAAATTTCCGTTGTCATTTAAAAGGTCTTTATGGTAGATGCCGGCTGCAATTGTATTTAAGTATGGCAGCAAAGGAACTAGGCTAGAATCAGTAAAATTCTTAGCTGCGTCTTCTCCGGCTTTAAGGGAAGCATTGATGTCTGATGTGTCTTCGGGGGCTAAGTTGAACTGTAGCCCTGGATTTTGATCCGCAAGATTTGCATTCGGGGGAAGTTTCACATCTTTAACAGAGGACTTGTTATTAGCTCCGAATGCAGCCTCGCTCAAAATTATCGCCTACTTTTCTGAAAATTTTTGAAACAATTCGATAAAAAGAAAAAATCTCCTGCAAATTTTGACAGGAAAGCCGCGCTTTAATCCCCTACGGAGTTCTAACTCTTTGCTCACACCGACTTTGGCGTGTCCTTGCCCATGCTCCACCCGCCCCCGTGTCAACTCAAAATAAAAAGTAACCGAAGATAGGGGTGTTCACTCAAAATAAAAAGTAACTTAAGCTGTTGGGCGGTGTCAATGGGGTGACAAAAAGGTAAAACATGGCAACCATCTATTTTGGGGACTCAAGAGCCGTCTTCAGGTAGTTTGCAAGGGCTCGTGCTGGAGTGAGTCTCTTGATGCCTCGATGAGCCCGCTTGGTATTATATCGCTCCAGGTATTTGTTCAGACCCGGTTGGAGTTCCTCCAGACTGGTATGGAGCCTTATGAGCGACGGTCCTCGGCGCCTCGGGTGCCGCCTGCGCCACGCTCCAGGGCCACCGCGAAGAATTCCCGGCAGATGGTCTGGAGGAACCGCTCAGGATTTCCGTTGGTCCAGGGGTGCTTTACCTTGGTGCGCCGAAGCTTGAGGCCATGCTTTTGGCAGACGAGTTCGAAGGGATGCTTGGCGGGCTTGGAACTGGAGTTGTGTATATTCCTTGCCGTTATCGGTCAGAACGCTTTCCGTTATAGCACGGGAGCCGCCCTGGGCTGTGGGGATCAACATTATTTGGCCGGAAAAGGGGCTTCTTTTCTCAAAATAAGTGTCCCTGTGTTCGCGCAAGTAAAAGTTGACCACTGTGCTCGACTAAAAGTTGACCACCCCTGGGAGAGGATATAGATGGCCTACACGGCGGCCACCTCCTCCTGTTGAAGCCGGCGGTTGCTTTCCCTGAAACGGTACGACTCCCCGTTTAAAAGCAGGATGTGGGAGCGATGGGTGAGGCGGTCCAGAAGGGCGGTGGTCAAAGTGGCATCACCAAATACCTCCACCCAGCGGGAAAACTCCAGGTTGGTGGTAACAAGAATGCTCCCCCGTTCGTAGCGATGGGCGAAGAATTGGAAGAGGAGAGGACCGCCGGGGCCAAGGCCGAGGTAGCCGAGTTCGTCCAAGACGCAAAGGCTGATACAATACCATCCCATGCCAATTTTATTGCAAAATTTCGGCTTGATGCGCCCGCTCATTTAAAGGTGGGATGAAGCGCCTGTTCGTGGGGTGAAAAGGCAACTCTTCCCGGAAGGTTGCCGGGGGCGGTTTTATTGGCCGGCTTCGGGCCTGGCTGACGACGTGTGAAGCCGGGTCCACCCGAAGAGGCCCTTCCCCCGGTCCCGGCACGCAAAGGCGCCCGGCCCAACGGCGGGCGCCTTTGGTGCGCCAACCTAACCGATGCCAGTCCGGGGCCGGTCGCTCACCTCAGCGCGCGCGTTCTCCCGGTCCCGCGACCTCGACCCCGTCCCGACGGGCCACGGCCTCCTCGATGGCCGCGATGCGCCGGAGGATGTGGTCCATCCGCTCGATGACGTGGGCTTCGTGGAGTTCGCGCCGCTCCTGACCGCGCGACAGCACCTGCTGGCCGACCATCAGGAGAGGCAGCATGAGGCCCTGAAAGATGTTGATGGCGTAGAGCATCACCGGATACCAGGGGGGCGTGTCCACGTGGGGAAACCCGGGCAGGGCGTTCCAGACCATCCAAGCCAGGATCAGGAGGGACAGGAGCCAGAAGAAACCCATGGTGCCGATCACCATGGTCATGCGGGCCGCAATCCGATCGTTCAGGCTCATCGGCGGTTTCCGGTTCATCCGAGTCGTCACCACCCTTCCCTCCTCCGTCGTCGCATTTTTCTCCCCCGTTCGCCTCCATGGTTACGGGCGTAGGGCATAGACCCACCGGGTGGATGCGGAAATGTCTTCTCCCACCTAGCGCAACCGCCAGGAGGCCACCCCGTTGTACAAAACGTAGGGGTCCGGCACGTAGCCGGTGAGACCTTGAACCGTTGCAACCGTCTCCTCGGGGTAGTACAAAAAGGCCCCCGGTGGATCCTGCAGCAGGATCCGCTGCAACCGCGTCCTGGCTCCGCTCGTGCCGGCTTTGACCGCCGCCAACTGGGCGTCCGCCTCATTGTTCCGGTAATATCCCAGGTTGTTCCCGTTGGGCGGGACGGCCCAGGAGGCCAGCAAGCCCTCGGGATCAAGCCCCGGGGTCAGTTGCAAAGACATGAGAACGCCGGCGAATTTTCCGGCCACGGCCCGGCGCAACAAATCTCCCCACTTCATTTGCTCCAGTTGAACGTTCACGCCCATGTTCTCCAACTGCCCGGCGAGCGCCGCGCCGGTTTCCTCCAACGCCGGATCGCCGGTCGGCACCAGCAGGTCCAGGGTCAGCATCCTGCCACCCTTGGTCCAGACGCCTCCGGTGGACACCCAACCGGCGGCCGCAAGCAGGGCCTTGGCCCGGCCCGGGTGGAAATTCGCCTGCCCTCCCGGCGTCCCCCCTCCGGGGAGGGGCGGAAATACCGTTACGCCGGGCACGCCCCTTCCGCCCAAAACCCCCTGCACCAGTTGCCGGCGGTCGATGGCCAGGCTGATGGCCCGCCGAACCCGCGGATCCCGCAACAGGGCCTGGCGGTCGTTGAAGAGCATGGCCACCACCGCCGGTTGCACAAAGGTGACTTTTTTCGTCGCGCCGTGCACCGCGGGCAGGGAACCCGCCGCAAATGAAACCTCTCCGTCGGCCACGGCGGCCGCCAGGTCTTTGGCGTCGGGGTATGTCCTGTATTCCAGCTTGGGAATGGCCGGTTTTCCGGCGAAATAGCCGGGGTTGGCCTCGAAGAACCAAGCGTTACCCTGTCGGCGGCGGAAAAG
>JAJZBP010000312.1 GCA_021798855.1 Bacillota bacterium | reverse complement strand
CTCGTCCAGCCAGCCGTGTGTCGCCGCCGCCGCGATCATGGCGTACTCCCCGCTCACCTGGTAGGCGGCCACCGGCGCGTCGAAACCGTCCCGCACCCGCCGGATCACGTCCAGGTAGGCCAGAGCCGGCTTGACCATGACCATGTCCGCTCCCTCGGCTAAATCCAGTTCCACTTCCCGCAGGGCTTCCCGGACGTTGGCCGGGTCCATCTGGTAGCCGCGCCGGTCGCCGAAGCGCGGCGCCGAATCCACCGCCTCGCGGAAAGGCCCGTAGAAGCAGGAGGCGTACTTGACCGAGTAGGCACAGATCCCCACTTCCGCGTAACCGGCCTGGTCCAGGACACCGCGGATGTGCCCGACCCGCCCGTCCATCATATCCGAGGGAGCCACCCAGTCGGCCCCGGCCCGGGCGTGAGCCAGGGCCACCAACCCCAAAAGCTCCAAAGTGGCATCGTTGTCCACCCGCCGGTCCTTGATCAGACCGCAGTGCCCGTGGGAAGTGTAGTCGCACAGGCAAACGTCGGTCAGCACCAAGAGTTCCGGGCGGGTCTCCTTGAGGTGACGAATCGCGCGCGCCACCGGACCATCCGGGTCCCAGGCCGCCGAACCGGTCTCGTTCTTTTCGCCCGCCTCCAGAACCCCGAACAAAAGCACCGCGCGGACCCCCAGGCCCAACAACTCGTCAGCCTCCGAGCCCAGTCGGTCCACCGAAAACCGGAACTGGCCGGGCAGGGAGGGAATCTCCCAGGCCACGTCCTTCCCGCCGGTCACGAAAAGAGGTGCGATCAGGTGCTCGGCGGTCAGGGAAGTTTCCCGCACCAGCGGGCGGACCCTGTCGCTCCTGAGCCGCCGCATCCTTGTCGCCGGAAACATCAGGACAGCACCCGCTCGGCGATCTCCGCGTCGGTCAGGTAGCAGGCCGGATCCTCGGCCCAGAAGTCGCCGCTCACCGCTTCGGCCCGCGCCCGGAAGTTGCCGTTGCAGACGTCAAGCCAGGCGCAGGTGGCGCAGCGGCCCTTCAATAAAGGCTTGCGGTCCTTCAGGCCAGCCAGGATCGGGTCCTTGGCCTCGCTCCAGATTGAGCTGAAGGGTTCCTCCCGGATGTTGCCGAAGGTGTGGTTGCGGGTGAACTGGTCGGGATGGACGTTGCCCTGGCTGTCCACGTTGCCGAAGGCGATCCCCGAACGGTTCCCGCCGTTTCGCCGCAAAAGTTCCAACACCCGCGGCGCCCGGTCCGGCAGGTGTTTGCGCGCCCACAGGTAGGTGTAAATGCCGTCGGCGTGGTTGTCCACCATCAGCATTTCCACGTTGATGCCTCGGCGTTCCCAATCGAGCGTCTTTTCCAGGATCAGGTCCATAGCTACCCGGGTTTCCTCCTTGTTCACGTCGGCGTCCACCATCGCTTTGCCCCGGCCCGAGTAGACCAGGTGGTAAAAGCAGACCCGGGGGATGCCCTCCTCTTCGATCAGGCGCAGGACGTCGGACAGGTCGGCGTAATTGTGCCGGGTGATGGTGAAACGCAATCCCACCCTTTGATCGATCCGTCGGCACTGCTGGATGCCCTCCAGGGCGTCGCGGAAGGCCCCCTTCCTCCCCCGGAAGCGGTCGTGGTCCTCCTCCATGCCGTCCAGGGAGATGCCCACGTAGCCCACCCCGATCTTCTTCAGGTCGCGGGCCACCTCCGCGTCGATGAGCACCCCGTTGGTGGAAAGAGTGGGGCGCACCCCCGTCCGGGCGGTGTATTGCATCAGGTGAAAAACGTCGTCCCGGACCAGCGGTTCCCCGCCGGAAAACAAAAGCACCGGCGCCCGGAACGCCGCCAGGTCGTCGATGAACCTCTCCGCCTCGTCCGTGGTCAGCTCGCCGGCAAAACGCTTTTTGGCCGCGTCATAATAGCAATGGATGCATTCCAGGTTGCAGGTCCCCGTGCAGTTCCAGACCACCACCGGCCCCATCCCCTGGACGGCGCCGTGGCGCGCGCCCTTGGCGCCGTGGGCGTAGCGCAGGGAATCGCCGAAATTTTCGCTTTCGCATAAAAGCTTGGTCAGGCCAATTATGATAATATCCCCCTTTTAACGCCGCTCAAGACAGACTTAAGTATATCATTTCTTTAAAATCTTGTCCGCTTTTTGGCTGCCCAAAGTTCAACCAAGGTCCGGCACAAACCGTCGACGGTGTATTCCTGGGCCACGGCGTCCACCGGCAATCCGGCATCCTTGGCGGTCGCGGCGGTGATCGGGCCGATGCAAACGACCAAGGCCCCGCCGGTTTCCGGCCCCACGGCAGACACGTAATTGCGGACCGTGGAAGATGAGGCAAATGTCAACGCCCCGATGCGCCCCTGCGCCAGCATCTCCCGCAACTCTTCCGCCGGCGCCGCCGTCGGCTCCACCCGGTAGGCTTCGACCAGATCAACGGAGAAACCGGCGCTTTTTAAAGAATCAATGATGACTTCCCGGGCTTCGTGCGCCCGTGGGAACAAAACCCGGTCTCCCGGCGACAAA
>JAJZBP010000024.1 GCA_021798855.1 Bacillota bacterium | reverse complement strand
TTTAGATTTCCTTGACCGTAAATATCGTTAAAAACGGTAAGCCGGCTTAGGCTATCAACGAAGTTAGTTTTCCCGATGGGTTTACCGAATGCTTACTCTGCAGGCGCAAAAAACAGTAGGAATATACGGATAAACATGCTAAAATCATCTCCAAAAGTGGTAAATTAGAGTTTAGGTTCCGACGTAAGCAAGTTTTACATCATTTCAATATAGGCAATATAACAAATTGCGAAAGCGGGGGAACCCAGGCGGTGCTCAGGAAATTAACGTCCGTATCCATGGGGACCAAGATCATCGGAGCGTTTGTCGCCGTATTCGTCTTATATTCCCTGGGCATAGCCGTATCGCTGTTCGGTTGGTTGGTGCAAGCCAACGCCGATGTCGTTCGGGGAGTCTTGATCGGGCTGGCGGTCACAGGGGTGATCACCTTCATCGCCGGCAGCACCGTCGGCATCCTGATCAGCCGCTACATCACCAAACCGGTAAATGCCCTGGCCCAGGCCTCCCTGGAGGTGGCGGACGGCAATCTGAACGCCGCGTTGCCGGAGACGGTTTTGGAGGACGAAAACCAGAGAATGAACCTGGCCTTTCGCAAACTGATCGCGAGTTTGAAAGCGATGATCAATAAGTTGTTGGGGATGGTTAGCGACCTGGAGGGTTTATCCGTTCAATTGGCGGAGATGTGTTCCAACATCAGCCACATTGCCGACTTTATGGCCAAGAACTCCGATTCTTTGCAGGGGAAGGCCGACGAGTATAAGGGAAAAACCCAAGAGGCCGAGGGGCAGTTGACGGGCCTGCAGGTGCAGATGCAGACGATCGTCGAGGGGGCCAGGAATCAGGCGGGCGATGCCACCCACGCCGCGGAGTTGATCAGGCAGATGGAATCCGCCGTGGCGGACGTTGCCGTGGGGGCGCAGGCCATGGCCGATTCGGCGGCCGAGGCCGAAGAAGCGGCGGAAAACGGCGGTAGGGAGATCGAAAAGACGTTGAGGGAGGTGCAGAACCTGACCTCGGCGGTTAAGCAGACGGCCGGCAGCATCGAAAACCTACGCGACCGGTCTTCCCGGATCGGAGAGATCGTGCGGGTGATCAGCGACATCGCCGACCAAACCAACCTGCTGGCCCTCAACGCGGCCATCGAGGCGGCCAGGGCCGGTGAATACGGAAGGGGATTCGCGGTGGTGGCAGCGGAGGTCAGCAAACTGGCCGACAAGTCGTCGCAGGCCACCAAAGAAATAGCCGATTTAATCGAGGGGGTCGTGGGGGCCACCAACCAGTCCGTGCGCGAAATGATCGTCGGCTCGGAGCAGGCCGAGGCTTTGTCGAACAGCATCGGGATTGCTCGAGACTCGCTGGAGGCCATCGTCAAGGCCACCATGACCACCTCGGAGCAGGTGCAGGGCATTTCGGCGGCGGCGGAGGAGTTGTCGGCCTCGGCCGAGGAGATCCGCGGCAGCGCGGAGAGGTCGGCACAAACCAGCGAGGCTCAAGCTTCAACCACCGAGTCGTGGTTGACGAACATGAAAGAACTCGGCGACATCCTGCGAATGATCATGGGTGCGTTCAACGAATTCAAATCCATGTCCGACGACATCAGCACCACGGCGATGCTGATCGAGGACAACTCGGCGGACTTGTCCACCCAAACCAGCGTCCTCAAGTCCGTGGCCGACGGGCTCAATTCCCTGATCAACAGCTACAAGAGATGAAGCGGTGGGGGGGTGGTCGTTTTGGCGTCCCGGCGCAGACACCACAAAAGATACAGGGTCACCATGAGCATGATGCCGGTGAAAACAGCGATCGCGGAGTATAAACCGGTGAACTGCGCCACCGCGCCGATTCCCAGCACCGAAAGGCCGACGCCTGCGTAAATGACCACATAGAAACTGGAAACGACGTCTCCCCGGACTGATGCCGGAGCGGCCTGGGTGACCTCGGCCATGCTGCCGAGGAAAGCCATACCCTGTCCCCAGCCGGCGAGGACGGTGCTGACCAGCACCAAGACCAGGGAATTGGTCGGAACCGCCGCCAGCAGCAACCCCAAACCGACGATCAACTGTACCAATCCCCAGCGCATGGAAAGCCGGGGCGGGATGCCCTTCAGGATCATCTGGGACGCCGATGCGCAACCCAACATCAGGAATACCACGCCGCCGGCCAGGGCGAGGTTGGTGACGTGGAGCAGCGCGCCGACGTAACTGGGAACCAGGGACATGAACAGGGCGGTGACCGACCAGCCGACGAGTCCGGCGCCGCCGGATTGCCAAAAGACCGCGCGCATCGCGCTCGGAACCCGCGGGGGATTCCACTTGAAGACTCCCTGGCGGCGCTGCCGGGTCTCCGGAATCGCCAGGAGTCCGATCACCGCCATCAGCAGTCCGGCCAATTCCACGGCGTAGGCCAACCGCAGGGGGTGCGGTTCATACTGGGCCAATACGCCCGCCAACAGGGGGCCGAGGGCGGTGCCTCCGGCGGTCATCAGCCCGGCAGCCAAGGCCGCCAGGCGACGCAGGGGGGTCAGGTCGGTCAGCATGGCGGTGGCCGAACCGGACAGGGCGCCGACGGCCAAGCCTTGGGCGGCCCGCGCGGCGAAGAGCCACCAGGGATTTTGCGCCGCCAAAAAGAGGACGGTGCCCAAAACGGCAAAGCCCAAACCGGCTCCCAGGGCGGGGCGACGCCCGTGCGCGTCGGACCACTGACCCCATAACAGCAAGGACGGAACCAGGAAAAGCACATAAATGGCAAAAATACCGGTCAGCACCGCCGGGCCGAAGTGCCAACGTTGGGCGTAAACGGCGTAAAGGGGGGAGGGGATGTTGGCCCCAACCATCGTGATCAGCAGGATGAAAGCAACGGTCCAAAAGGCTCATGTTTTACCCATCCAGCGGCCTCCTTTGCCGAATTGAACGTGGGTTTCAATACTCAATACTCAATATTCTAAATTTTAACACTCGACTTGTCAACGCTCGATAGGGCGGCGCGCAAGGAGCGGAGGAGCGGTGCCTCAGCACCCGGCGTGTGACGGGGGGCGGTGCCCACCCGGCGCCGGGTGGGGCAGAGCGTTCCCTGCCGATGGGTCAGAGACTGAGCAGGTGGCCGTTTTTTTTGAGCCACCTCCGGTGTTCTCGGTAGGCGGGCAGGATGGACTCCACGGTCTTCCAAAAACGGTTGGAGTGGTTGGGCACCAGCAGGTGTGCCAGTTCGTGAACCAGCACGTAGTCGATGACGGACAAAGGGGCCATGACCAATAGCCAATTCAAGTTGATGCTCCCGGTGGCGGTGGAGCAACTGCCCCAGCGGGTCTGTTGCCGTTTGAGCGCCAACCGGCGGGGGCGGACGCCCAGGAGGGGCGCGTAGAGGGCCGCTTGCGCGGCTAGGAGCGTGTGGGCTTCCTGCTTGTACCAGACTTCCAGGGCATGACGGACGGCGTCGGCCAACTCCGGGCCATCGGAACCCCGGGGGACGGCGACCAGCAGGCGGTCGTCGTCCAAGCACACCCTGGTTCGGCGAATCGCTTGAGGCATGACGCACAACCGGCGGGGATGGCCCAAGTAAAGGAAGGAATCTCCGCTGGCGTAGAGCCGGGGAGCGGGGGATGGGCGGGCGGCCAGTTCGGCGAGCTTACGCCGGAGCCAAGGGGTTTTTTCCAGCAAGAAGGGCAGAATTTCCTCGAAAGAGGTGCCGGCGGGGACCAGGACATCCACCCGCTGTTCGCGGGTAATCCGGAGAGCGATTGTTTTGCGGCGGGTGCTGGGGACCAGAGTGACCGGCAGGGAGGCTGGGCCGACCGGTAATAAAAAGGTTTGCATTTATTCCATCCTAACCTGAGCGAGGGAGGAAGATCAAGGATGTCGAACAAAATTGGTCCAACCGCCGGCGACGGCGGTTCGCAAGTCCGGGGGCGCGGCCCCAACCCGTTGGCGATAGTGCTTTTCGTGATCCTGCTGGTGGTGGCCTTTTGGTTAATGGTGGTGGCGGCGGCGTGGTTGACGGCCCTGCTCTTTTTCCTGGCGGCCCTGCTTTTGCCGCCGGCCATTCGCATGGCCAACCAATGGGAGCGGGCGGTGGTCCTGCGCCTCGGGCGCTTCGTCCGCCTTTCCGGTCCCGGCATGTTCCTGGTCTGGCCGGTGGTCGAAGGGATCTATTCCTACGTTGACCTGCGGGTACGCACCACTTCTTTTTACACCGAGCAGACCCTTACCCGCGACACCGTGCCGGTGGACGTGGACGCCGTCTTTTACTGGATGGTTGCCGACGCCAAGCGGGTATCCCTGGAGGTGGCCGATTACCGGGAAGCGGTCTTCTGGGCCGCCCAGACGGCCCTGCGGGACATCATCGGACGGTCACTTTTGGCGGAGCTTCTGGCGGAGCGGGAGCGGATCAACGTCGACCTGCAAAAGACCATCGACCAGCGGACCGAACCCTGGGGGATTTCCGTGCAGGCGGTGGAGGTGCGGGACGTGAAGATCCCCGGCGGTCTGCAAAACGCCATGTCCATGGAGGCCCAGGCGGAGCGGGAGCGCCGGGCGCGGATCATCCTCGGGACGGCGGAGTCGGAGATCGCCGTCCGCTTCGTGGAGGCCGCTAAGACCTACGAGGGCCACCCGACGGCCCTGCACCTGCGGGCGATGAACATGCTGTACGAAGGGCTGAAAGAGAAGGGCGCCATGATCGTGGTGCCTTCCACGGCGGTGGAGAGCATGGGCCTGGGAGCCCTGGGCGGGTTGGTCTCCCTTGGGAAGGTGGTCCCGCCGCCGGCGGGCGGGGAACCCGAGAAAACGGGAGCGGGTTAGATTTTCAACGAACCCGTCAACGCGGTAACAGCGTTGCTTGAACACCTTCTCGAACGCATCATAACAGTCCCGGAAGGCGGGGCTGTTGTTGGCGGTATGTCTGCTGCCGGCCTTGCTCACCGGACCAACCCGGATAGCCCCTGCCAGCCGACATAAAGGCTGGCCAGCAGCATGATGCCGGCGGAGAAGCAGGGCGCTTTCGAGGCCAAACCGTCGAAGCCGGGCCATGCCCTGACCGCATAACGCAGGCTCAGGGCCGCCAGCACGCCGGAGGCCGACAGCGTCAAAGCCAAGCCGGCGCTGAAAGCGAGGACCAACGAAGCGCCCAAAACGATCTCCCTCAGTTGCAGGCACAGGATCAGCACCGTGATGGCGGCGGAGCATGGGATCAGCCCGCCGGTCAAGCCGAAGGCCAGGATTTGGCTGGTGGTGACGTTGGCCTCCCGGCCCGCTAAGCGGCGGCCGATTTCGCTGGCATGGGCCGCTTCGTGCCGTCGGTCCGGCGCGTGGCCACCATGGATCTGCCCCGCCCGCGCGTGGTCGCGCCGGGTTCGCCAAAAGGCCCAAAACGCGATCCCGGCAACCAGGGCCGCCGCCGCGAGTTGGAAATAGGGTTCCAACGTGGCGGCGTTGAGGCCGCGTCCGAAATACAGGCCGGCCAGGGCGATTATCCAGACGACCGCCGTATGGGAGACGGTCGCGGCCAGGCCGAGTAGGATCGCCTGTGGGGCGGTGCCGCGGGTGGCGACGATGAAGGACGTCATCATTGTTTTCGAGTGCCCCGGTTCCAGCCCGTGGAGGGCGCCCAGAACCAGCGCCCCCGGGATGAGCCACCAGCCCAGGGCGGTGACGGTCTGCGGGGAAGCGGCCAGACCCAGTGGGAGCATATCAGGCGGCCAGCCTTTCCAGGAGCAGGAACCAGGTTCCGTTGAAGTTCCCTTCGTCAACTATCGTGAAGCCTGCCCCGGCCGCCATTCGTTTCCAACCCTTCTTGCCGGTGATGAAGAGGACGGCGAAGGCCAGGAAATTGGCCACCGCCAGCACCGTCCAACCGGGAACGGTCACGACCAGCAAGAAGCGACCGCCCGGCTTGAGAATCCGCCGGATTTCGCGCAAACCCTGCTCCTTGTGGGCGCCAAGGTGGTCCACGGCGTGGGTGCTGACCGCGCTGTCGAAGGTCCGGTCGGGGAAGGGCAAGCCGGTTAGGTCGCCCTCCACGATCTTCACCCGTTCGGTAAGCCCGGCCAGGCGGAGGTTTCGTTCCAAAAGTTCCCGGCCACCGTTTTTAATGTAGCCGGCGTCGAAACGGTCCACGGCGATGACCGAACCCTTTTTCAGGACACTACCAACGGCCAGGGTCGTCCTGCCGGCGCCGCAACCGGCGTCCAGCACCAGGTCGGAGTCTCCGGACAGCCAGTTCACCAGCGGGAGAGCGGCGTTGTCGGGCCGCCGGAACGAGTCTGCGATCAGGTACCCGGCGAAGGAACCGGTGGCTGGAAACATGAGCAGGAGGGAAACGGGCCACCAGGCCGGAGCCGCCACCTGCACCGCCACGGCGCCCGACGCCGCGGCCAGGGCGGCGGTCCATGGTCCGATGGTCATGGCCGGCGCCCAGCCGAAATCGAACGCGGCGAAGCCGGCGGAGTGGTGGGGGAGACCTTTACCCACCATGGCGTACAGGGAAGCCAGCACGATGACGAGTCCGACCAGGTGAAAGCCCGCAAACAGTAAAGGAACGTTGGCCACCGGCCGCAGCCGGGGAACGTAGACGAGCAAAACCAGACCCGTCGCCAAGCCCGGCAGGCCGGCCGGCGACAGGTGGTGGAACACCCGCCCGAAATGTCTCCTGGAGTCCATCAGCCTTCAACCTCCTTTGTCGCCCTGAGCAATTGGACACATTGTCTTTTATTGATTATAATGTCCGTGAAATCTTGGCGACAATAACCGGTTTCGCCCGTTCGTCCGTTATGGGACAACCGGGCGAAACTGTCCGGCCAAAGGAGGACCAAAATGGCGCCGAAGGCCGAGGACCGGCGGGTGAAGCGCACGCGCAAGCTCCTGCGGGACGCGCTGCTGGACCTGATGCTGGAAAAAGGCTACGAGGCGGTCACCGTCCAAACAATCGTCGACCGGGCCAACGTCGGGCGGTCAACCTTTTATGCCCATTTCCTCGACAAGCGGGACTTGTTGGAGAGCGGGCACGAACAGTTGCGGTCGGCCCTGTCTCGGGAGCAGCCGGCGGCGCCCGGCCTGCTGGCCTTCAGCCTGCCCATGTTCCGGCACGCCCAGGCCAACCACCGGCTGTACCGGTCCCTGGTCGTCAAAGGGGGCGGGGCGGCGGTGACCGAAATGGCCCAACGGACCATAGCCGACCTGGTGCAAGGCGAACTGGCGGCTCTGCTCCCCCCCGGCGCCACGCCGCCGGTCCCGCTGGAACTTGTGGTGCTCCACGTGGTCAGCTCTTTTTTGGCCCTTTTACAATGGTGGCTGGACCACAACATGCCCCACCAGCCCGAGGAGATGGACAGGCTGTTCCGGGCCTTGGTCATGCCCAGCTTGACGGCCCTCGGCTGGGCGCCGTAATTTTGAGGGTGAAAACCATGAACAAGCTCACGGGTTTGAGATCTTCAGCCGCCGCGTGGGTCGTGGATTTTTGTCCCATTCCGTGGCCGCCGTCAAGGACCGGCCGCAGGGGAGGGCGCCGGAACGTCGGCAAAACGATCCAACGAATCATCCGCGATTTTCTGTCCCTGGGTATAAACAACCAAAGGATCAAGGTCCAGGCAATTTTGAGGATCGAAATCCCAACTCCAGGCCACAGTTCCGTTCAGTACGGTGATATGCCGGGAAAAGAAGTCGAAATCGCCCAGGGCGGCGAAAACGCCGCCCTGTTCCACCAAGGGGCGAACCGGGAAGCGCACGACTTTGCCGTCGTCATACTGAACGACAACGGAATAATCCCTTTCGGCATAGGCTTGCACAACGCGTGGAAGAAGCATTTTCCGACCTCCTACCGCAACGGTTCGATTTTTTCCAGCGGCGACTGCATGGCGGCGAGTTCCCAATCGCGCAACAAATCGTCTTTATGGATAACGGCCCAGGCCAAAACCAGTTTCAGCTTGGAGGAAGGCAAGCGGCCTTGAAGCACGGTGGCGCATCGGATGTCCACCAAGGCCTCTTCCTCTTGGTGGACGGCATGAAAGTGCGGCGGCAAATGCTCGCTCCAGAACATACTGATTCTTATTCCAAAGAAGTTGCTGATTTCAGGCAGAGCCACCACCTCCGGACGGCGCAAGTGTAACGTACCTCGAGATTTACCAGCGGCTTCAGGCCCGGCGGGATCGGAGGGCCTTGACGACCTTGGGCCCGTTGCCGGTTCCCGCGGCATACCGCTCATAGGCTTCCGATCCTCTGGGATGGAGGGCGATCCGGCCCTGTTCGTCGAAGTGAAAGCCCCAACCGTACCGGCGGGCCAGCGGCGAGGTGCGCAGTCAGGCCCGGTGTTCGGCCAAGAACTCATCGCGCAAGAGGCCCAGAGGCGCGGCCGTTTCGCCGTCCAGACCAGTGTGCCGGACGTGGGTGCCAAAGAGAACGTCTTCCTGGGTGAGGGTATATGGAGGGGAATCGGTCAGCAACTCGTACTGGATCCGCGCGACAGTCTTTTTTTGCCCCTCCTTGACCGGGGGAACGACTCCGGCGGTGGCTGGGCAGTCCTCCGCCACCGCCAGGAAGGTGTCGGTCAACTTGCTCACTTTGGGATTCCTTCTTTCGGAGAATGGTCTTGCGTTCAGTCTAACATTTCGAGCCTGTTCTTTCCACCGATGAATGGAAGGGTTCGGCTCCGCGCATGAGCCCGTCGCCCGGATCGTGGACCAGGCGGCTTTGGCGCCAAAGAACGTCGGCGGGGGCCAAGGAACAGACCTCAGGCGCGGCGCAAGCGTGGCGGACGGATGAGGAGCCCGCCGCTTCAAGCTCCACCGGCCGTCTTGCGGTCGTGCTAAACCCCTCGGACGCCCGGCTCGTCCCCGTGGGCTGATCCCGTGCTATAATGGTGTTCCACCAACCCGTTCGGCCGGGCAGGAGTTGGGCCTTCTATGCCGAAAAGGAATGAGCATAGTTTATGGGCACAAGGTGGGAGGGGGTAAACGGTTGGCAGCGGTCATCATCGACGGGAAAAAAATAGGCGCCGAGATTCGAGGCGAACTGGCCGAAAAGGTCCGGCGGCTCAAGGCCAAAGGAATCACGCCCGGCTTGGCGGTGATCCTGGTGGGAGACGATCCGGCTTCCACCGTTTACGTGCGCAACAAGGAGAGAGGCTGTCAGGAGATCGGCGTCTACTCCGAGATCCATCGCCGACCGGCCAACATAAGCCAAGGGGAACTCCTTTCCCTGATCGGCAAGTTGAACGTTGACCGCAACATCCACGGTATCCTGGTCCAGCTGCCGCTGCCAAAGGGACTGGACGAGGAACTGGTGATGAAACGCATCCGGCCGGAAAAGGACGTTGACGGGTTCCACCCCGTCAACGCGGGCAAGCTCCTGGCCGGCCAGGACACCTTGCTGCCCTGCACCCCCCACGGCTGCATGGTCCTCCTGGAGCGTTCGGGCGTGCCCATCGCCGGGGCGGAGGCCGTGGTGCTGGGCCGGTCCAACATCGTGGGGAAGCCGGCGGCGCTCCTGCTGATGCAAAGGAACGCCACCGTGACCATTTGCCACTCCAAGACGGCGAACCTGGCCGAGATCACCCGGCGCGCGGATATCATCGTCGCGGCGGTGGGCCGACCGGGGACCCTCACCGGCGACATGATCAAGGAGGGGGTGGCGGTGATCGACGTGGGGATCAACCGGGTGGGAGACAGGTTGGTGGGGGACGTGGACTTCGAGAGCGTGGCGCCCAAGGCGGGATGGATCACCCCCGTCCCCGGCGGGGTCGGTCCCATGACCATCACCATGTTGTTGGCCAACACGGTGCAGGCGGCCGGGGACACCATGGAGGAGACGACGCCGGCTGCGGCTTGTGGGCAGCCGCGCGCCGCCCGGTGAAAACGGAACCTTTCGTGGTCGGGGACCGGCGGGTTTGGGGCGTGGGCGAGTTGAGCCGCTACCTGAAGGGTCTTTTGGCCGGTGACGCGGTGTTGCGGGAGGTCTGGGTGCGGGGGGAAATCTCCAATCTCCGCCGCCCGGTGTCTGGGCACCTCTATTTCACCTTGAAGGACAAGGAGGCGGCCCTGCGGGCCGTTCTCTTCCGCCAACACGCTCCGGCCTTTTTGCCGGAGGACGGTCTGAGCGTTCTGGCCCGGGGCTACGTCAGCCTCTACGAGCGGGACGGTGTCTACCAACTTTACGTGGAGGAACTGGAGCCGGCGGGGTTGGGAGCCACCCACCTGGCTTTGCAGCAACTCAAGGCGAAACTGGAAGGGGAGGGGCTCTTCGACCCGGCCCGCAAGCGGCCCCTGCCTTTGCGCCCGCGCCGGGCGGGGATCGTCACTTCCCTGACCGGAGCGGCCCTGCGGGACATCGTCAGCGTGGCCAGGCGGCGGGATCCGGGGGTCAACCTGGTGGTGGCCTCGGTGCTGGTTCAGGGGGATGAAGCGCCGGTTTCCATCGTGCGGGCGCTCACCGCCCTGGGCAGGCATCCGGGAGTCGAGGTGGTCGTTGTTGGCAGGGGCGGGGGGAGCGTCGAGGAACTGTGGGCTTTCAACGACGAACGGGTGGTGCGCGCGGTGGCGGCCTGTCCGGTGCCGGTGGTGGCGGCGGTGGGGCACCAAACCGACTTCACCCTGACCGATTTCGTCGCCGATCTGCGGGCGGCCACCCCCTCGGCGGCGGCGGAGATTCTCTTTCCCGACCGCCGAGAACTGTTGGCCAGGGTGAACAATTTATCGGCGCGGGCCACGGCCGCTCAGGGACGTGTCCTGGAAAGGGTACGGATGCGCTTGGAGTACCTGGCGGGACGGCCGCTCTTCGCCCAGCCCGAACGGTGGCTTTATGACCGGCAGGAAACGGTGGACGACCTGGCGCGCAAGTTGGGGGCGGCCTTCCGGCAACGCACCCAGGGGGCGGCCAAGGACCTGGAAGTTCTCTGCGGCAAATTGGATTCTCTCAGCCCGCTGGCCGTCATGGGACGAGGGTACGCCATCTGCCGCCGCCTGCCCGAGGGGCGGGTGGTTCGCCGGGCCGAGGACGTGACGCCGGGGGACGTGGTGTTGGTGGATCTCTTTCGGGGAGCCTTCAGGGGACGGGTGGAGGAGGCCTGGGTGCCATCCGCCGCCGGAGGGGAAAAAAAGGGCACGGAGGCCGGAGGATGAAAATGGGCGAAGACGTAATGAAGTTTGAAACGGCCTTGGTCAGGCTGGAGGAAATCGTGCGTTCCTTGGAGCGGGGGGACGCGACGTTGGAGGATTCCCTGGCCCTTTTCGAGGAGGGTATCCGGTTGGTGGGCCGGTGTCGGACATCCCTGAGCGAGGCGCAGGGGGTGCTGGAGCGGCTGGTGGCCGAAGGCGACGGCACCGTGCCCCTGGATCTGGAGGACGGTCGTTGAGCCTGTCCCTGGGAGCCAAAATGGCCGCCCGCGCCGCCGCGGTGGAGGAGGTTTTGGCCGCGCACCTGCCTCCCGAAGGGGGTGTGCCGGTTCCCCTGACGGCGGCCATGCGTTACGCGGTCCTGGGCGGTGGCAAGCGCCTGCGTCCTTTTTTGGTTGGGGCGGCGGCCGAGGCCGCCGGCGGCGGGGGCACGGGTGGCGTAATCCTGCAGGCGGCCTGTGCCGTGGAACTCATCCACGCCTACTCCTTGGTCCATGACGATCTCCCCTGCATGGACGCCTCGCCGCTACGACGAGGTAAGCCTTCCGTGCACGTCGCCTTCGGGGAGGCCATGGCCCTGCTGGCGGGGGACGCCCTCCTGCCCCTGGCCTTCCAGGTTCTGGCCCGAGCGGGAGAAGGGGACGTGGTGCGCCGGGCGGTGGCCGAATTGGCCTGGGCTGCCGGGTGGCAGGGCCTGGTGGGCGGGCAGAGCCGGGATCTCCTGGCCGAGGGGTGTGAGGTGAACCGGGCGGAAGTGGAAGCCATCCAACGGGGGAAGACCGGCGCCATCTGGGTGGCGGCGGCCCGGATCGGCGGTCTGCTGGGGGGGGCGGACGAGGGGAGGCTGGCGGATCTTACGGCTTACGCCAGGCGTTTTGGTATTTTATTCCAACTAACCGACGACATCTTGGATCTGACGGGCGACTCAAGCGTCCTGGGCAAGCCGGCGAAAGCGGATGCCGCCAAGAATAAAGCGACTTTCCCGGCGCTCTTGGGTTTGGATGGGGCGCGCCGCTTGGCTTAGCAAGTGGCCGGTGAGGCCACGGACGCCCTGGCCGCCTGGAACGGCGACGCCGATACCCTGCGTGAACTGGTGGTTTTCATCCTGAATAGAACCAAATAAAACCATAAAAGGTACGATCAGGAACGGGGTATTGCTGCGGTATAGATTATATGTTACAATAAATGTCGGAAAAATTTTAGGGTGGCGCAGTATCCTAGTCGGTCACCGTCCCCCGAAGGCGGGCCTAAAAATCCGCCAAGGGCACATCGATGAAGTTCTTGGTGCCGGCTGCCGACGCCCAGTCGGGGGTTGGTGCTGGGAGTAAAGGGGACGGGGCAACCCGCAATGGCATGCGGGCGCGACCCTGCCCCTGCGGAGGCCCAAGCAGGTGGTTTGCGCTACGGCTTGGGATTAAACCTGCAGTCCGATGCATGGCATTGGGTGCAGAGTAGCCTGCCCTGAGCGTTTTGGGGGGATGGCAGGAAACCCACGTCGGCCGGGAGCTCACGGGTGGCGCGAGAGGAGCCGGAAACCCAACGCGCAAAAGGGGCTAGGGGGAAAAGGAACCGTCGAGGAAATCTCCTAGGCTGTACGCCTACGGCGTGTCCGGCAGGGATTACAGTGTGGACTAAGTGGCAATCTAGCCTTGTCGCCGGCGACGGGACAAAGGGGGCGTAAAGGGAAACCACCGGGGTGGCGACGCTCCGGAGTCCCCTGGGAAAGCCTGCTAGACCTCAAGCCACAACGTTTACCTGCCTGGAGCCACCCTTTATTATTGGTTTGGGTTTGTCATTCCCCGCCTCGGTTTCAGGCGGCGGCTGGTTGGCACGCCGAACGCGGGCTTTTTTCACCAGATCCTTTTTGGTGCGAGGTGGGGGCTTGCGCATTCAGCGAAGGGGCTTCGTGGGCCTGAGCAGAGGAATCAAGGTGGGACTGGGCAGCTTCGTGGTGGCCGCCCTGTTGATCTGGCCGTCCCAGCAGGCCATGAGTCGCTGGGGGCTCGGGTTGGTGTTTCCGTTGCTGTTGGTTTTCATTCTGGTGGGGATCGTGGCGGACATCGTGGGTGTGGCCGCCACCCGGGCGGAGGAAACCCCCTTTCACGCCCGTTCGGCCAAGAAAATCAAGGCGGCCGGTCAGGCCATCAGGATGATCCGCCATGCCGACAAGGTGGCGGTTTTCTGTAGCGACTTCGTGGGGGACATGGTGGGCATAGTCAGCGGAGCGGCGGGGGCCGCCGTGGCCTTGCGGCTCGGCACGGGACGGGTGGGGACGGCGTCGGTGTTGGCGGGAATAATGCTCCTGGCGGGGATCACCGCCCTGACCATCGGAGGCAAGGCGGTGGGCAAAGTCTATGCCGTGGCCGAAGCCGAGCGGGTGGTGAAAACGGCCGCGGAAGTTCTCTTTTATCTGGAGAAACTAACGGGGGTGCGTTTTTTGGTCGATTCCAGAAAACGGCAAGGCAAGGGTGGCGAAGGGCGTTGAAGCTCTTGCAGGATATTTCAGGTCCCGAAGACCTGCGGGGAATGAGGGCCGCGGAACTGACCGCACTGGCGGCGGAGATTCGGGAAACCATCCTCGGTACGGTGGCCGAGACGGGAGGACACCTGGCTCCGAGTCTCGGCGTGGTCGAACTGACCCTGGCCCTGCACACGGTCTTCCAAAGCCCCGGGGACAGATTGATTTGGGACGTGGGGCACCAGAGTTATGCCCACAAGATCCTCACCGGACGCCGGGGGGACTTCGCTTCCCTGCGTCTTCCCGGGGGACTCTCCGGCTTTCCCCGGCGGGTGGAAAGTCCCCACGACCCTTTCGGCACCGGACACGCCAGCACGTCCATCTCGGCCGCGTTGGGATTCGCTCAAGCCGCAAAAATCCGCGGGGAGAACGAGGCGGTGGTGGCGGTGATCGGCGACGGGTCGATGACCGGTGGGTTGGCCTTCGAGGCGCTCAACAACGCCGGCCAGAGCGGAGCGGACCTGATCGTGGTCCTCAACGACAACAGCATGTCCATCGCCCCCAATGTGGGGGCGCTCTCCCGCTACCTGACACGGCTGCGGTCCGACCCGAACTATTCCCGGCTGAAGGCCGACGTGGAGCATCTGCTGCGGGCCATCCCCCGCATTGGGGATTCGGTGGCCAAGGCCGCGGAGCGTTTGAAGGATGCCCTGCGTCACCTGTTGGTTCCCGGCAGTTTCTTCGAGGCTTTGGGCTTTACCTACCTCGGGCCCATCGACGGGCACAACATCCCGCTGCTCCAAACCGTGCTGCGCAGCGCCCGGAAGATGGGCGGCCCGGTTTTGATCCACTGCATTACGGTCAAGGGCAAGGGTTACCCGCCGGCGGAAGAAAAGGCCGACGTCTTCCACGGTCTGGGACCGTTCAACCGGATCACGGGTCTCCAAGCCAAGAAAGCCGGTCCGCCGTCCTATTCCAAATTCTTCGGCGAGGCGGTCCTGGAAATGGCCCGCCGGGATCCGCTGGTGGTGGCCATCACCGCGGCCATGCCCGAGGGAACGGGGCTGGCCGCCTTCGCGCGCGAGTTTCCCGACCGGTTCTTC
>JAJZBP010000023.1 GCA_021798855.1 Bacillota bacterium | reverse complement strand
GTTGCGGGTAGGATCGTACACTCCGTAGGGGCTGACCTTGCCAAGTTCCGTTGGGAAGTCGTGCGTCTGAACGGGTTGGGGTTGTCCCTTGGGCTCCCACCCCATCCGCTGGTGGTCATTCACAGCAACTGCATAGGTCCTGTATATTAGAGCCATTTTTTATTTCAGCAAGCATTATAAAAACAATAGCCGATCGATCCAAGACGTGGCAACGGACGGCGGCGTTCCGTTCTTGACAGGGACAAACCGGCGGTGCTATGGTTAGGAATAGATTGCGGCGACCAGATGGATGGGTCGCGTTCGCGGGGGCAAGCAAACATGGACAAGAGGAAAAGTAAAGTTTTACAATTCGTGGTGGAAACTTACGTGGCCAGGCCGGAACCGGTTGGCTCCCGAACCATTGCCCGCGAATTGCCGCTCGGCCTTTCCCCGGCGACCATTCGCAACGAGATGGCCGACCTGGAGGAACAGGGTTACTTGGTGTCGCCCCACCATTCGGCGGGCCGGATTCCATCGGATCGGGGATACCGCTTTTACGTCGACTACCTGATGGAAAAGGCGCGTCCGGCGCCGGGGGAGGCTCTCCTGATCCGCCGGGCCTACGAGCGGAAGGTGCTGGAGGCAGAGTGGGTCGTCCGCCAAGCGGCCCGGTTGATCAGCGAGATCACCAACTACGCTTCCCTGGTCATCGGGCCGAACTGTCTCCCCGGTGTCTGCCGGGGGTTGAAGGTGGTGCCGCTGGAGGCGGGTCGAGCCCTGCTGGTGGTCTTCGGCGACCACGGCTTTTTGGAGAGCCGGCGGATCGAGGTGCCCGCCGACCTTTCGGAGGACAATCTCAAGGAAGTGGGCCGACTGCTGTCGGACCGCCTTTACGGGCACACGTTCGTCCAGATCCAGCGGCACCTCTTGGCGGACCTGTACCGCCAGTTGCGCGAGTGCCGTGACGTGTTGGACGTCTGCCTGTCCGCCTTGGAGGGCATGTCCCTGGAGGAAGAGCGGCCCTATGTGGTGGGAGCCGACAAGATCCTGGGGCAGCCGGAGTTTCAGGATGTGGGCAAGGCCAAGGAGATCTTGGAGTTTCTGGCGGGCGATGAACTGGTGGCGGAGCTTTTTGGAGCGGATGTGCCGGCCACCGCGGCGATCACCATGTCCATCGGCGGCGAGAACCTCTTTCCCGAGATCCGCGAGTGTGCTCTGGTCAGCACCGGCTGCCTGGTGGGTATGGGCGGTGGAGCGTGGAAACTGGTGGTTCTGGGGCCGAAACGGATGGCTTACCAAAAAGTCGTGGCGACTTTGGAATATATCCATGAGCAGATGAGGTCCGTATTGGGGGCGTAGACCCGGGGTGAACCGCTCGCCTCCAAAGTCCTTCCGGCCCGGGCGGGGAAGGGGCGTTACGGCGCGGGAAGCAAACCTAATTCGTGGCCCGGAAGAGGGACTTGTGGGCCGGGAGCGAAGCGATCAAACGGAGGCAGAAAAAAGTTTTGCGGGATTATTATGAGATTTTGGGAGTCGGACGGGAGGCCACGGCGGACGAACTGAAATCTGCCTACCGCCGGTTGGCCCGGCAGCACCATCCCGACGCGAATCAGGGCGACCCCGAAGCTGCGGAACGTTTCAAAGAATTGAGCGAGGCCTACTCCGTCCTCTCCGATCCGCAAAAACGCGCGCATTACGACCACTACGGAAACGCCGGGGGGAACGGAGCGGGCGGCGGAGCCGATATGGGATTCAACTTCGAGGACATCTTCGATGTCTTTTTCGGCGGTCCCGGCGGACCGGGCGGACAGGCTGGCGGGGACCGACGAGCGGTCCCCGGGCGTGGTCGCGATTTCCAGGTGGACCTGGAGATCACCCTGGAAGAGGCTTTCCGGGGGGTGGAAAAGGAGATCCCCGTCAACGGGTTGGCGGTCTGTGTCACCTGCGGTGGAAACGGCCTGCAACCGGGGAAAAAGGCGGCCACCTGCCGGCATTGCAAAGGAGCGGGCCAGATCCAGGTGATTCAAAGCACCCTTTTCGGGCGCTTCGTGTCCCTCCGCCCCTGTGACCATTGCGGGGGCAGCGGCACCCTGATCGAGGACCCGTGCCCGAATTGCCGGGGCGAGGGGCGAAAAGTCCAATCCCGGCGGGTGCAGGTGAAGATCCCGCCGGGGGCGAGCGAGGGCGTCCGCTTCCGGCTGAGCGGCGAAGGGGAGGCGGGCCGGCGGGGGGGGAGTCCGGGCGATCTGTATGTCCGGCTGCGGGAGAAACGCCACCAGGTGTTCGAGCGTGAGGGCGACGACCTTTATTCCGAATTGGCCATGCCCTTCACCCAGGCGGCCTTGGGAGCCGAGGTGGAGGTGGACACCATCGAAGGGAAAACCAAGTTGCATATTCCCCCGGGAACGCAAAACGGAGCGGTCTTTCACCTGAAGGGCAAGGGAATGCCGCGCTTCCGGGCGGGTGGCCGGGGCGACCAAGTGCTGCGGGCGACCGTCCGGGTTCCCACCGAATTGACGCCGGAAGAAAAAGCCCTCCTGCACCAGTTGGCCAGGTTGCGGGGAGAGACGGTGACGGAGGACAAGGGCTTTTTCCAGAAGGTCAAGGACGCTTTTGGGGTCTAGGGGGATCTGGAGGGCCTTCGCCCTAACCACCGTTCCCGACGGCTTGGAGGCGGCGGCGGAAGTCCTGCGGGAGGCGGGGGCGGGTGGAGTGCGTCTTGAGGACGCGGACGGCTGGGCCAGGGCGGTGGCCCACTTTCCTTCCGTCGAGGCCGACCGGATCGAGAAAAAGCTGGCGGCGGCCGCCGCAGACCTCGGTCGCTTCTGGCCGGTGGAAACGGCGTCCTGGGAGGAAGACGAGGACAAGTGGTTGGAAGCCTGGCGGCGCTCCCTGCGCCCCCTGCGGGTCGGGCGCAGACTGGTGATCCTGCCGGGCGATTTCGTCTTTTCGCCCGCTCCCGGAGAGGTTGCGGTGCGGATTCGGCCGGGAATGGCCTTCGGGACCGGGGATCATCCCACGACTCTGCTCTGTCTGGGTTGGCTGGAGGAACTGATCCGGGGTGGGGAAACGGTCCTGGACGTGGGAACCGGTTCCGGCATCCTGGCGATCGCCGCGTTGCGTTTGGGCGCTCGTGCGGCCGTGGCCGTGGATGTCGACCCTTTGGCGGAGCGGGAGGCCCGGGAAAACGCCGCCGTCAACGGGGTGGGGCAGGCTTTGGCGACGGTGTTGGGGGATTTCCGGGAAATGGACTTGCCGTCCGCCGACCTGGTGGTGGCCAACATCTTTCTGTCTCAGGTGCTGGCGCTTTTGCCGCCGGTCCGGGAGCGGTTGTCGCCTGGCGGCATTTTTGTCGCATCTGGAGTCAGCGCCGGGCAGGGGGAGGAGTTGCTGCGTGGTTTCGCTGGAGCGGGTTTTCAGGCCGAGTTGCGGGAGGCCGGCGGATGGATGGCGGCCGCCGGGCGGATGCTATAAATGAATGAGCCGCGGGTGGCCTTCCACACCCTGGGGTGCAAGGTCAACCAATATGATACGGCGGGTGTGGCGGAGACCTTCCGCCGTGCCGGTTACCGGGTGGTGCCCTTCCGGGACGAGGCCGAGGTTTACGTGATCAACACCTGCGCGGTCACCGCCGGGGGAGAAAAGAGTTCCCGCCAGGCGATCCGGCAGGCATCCCGTCGCAACCAGGCGGCGGTGATCGCCGTGGTCGGCTGTTACGTCCAGCGCGATCCTGCCGGGGTGAGGGAAATTCCCGGCGTGAGGGTTCTGGGGGGAACGGCCGGCAAGACGGAACTGATGGAACTGGTGCGGCGCGCTTTGGCCGGGGCGGACCGGGTGGAGCGGATTTTGGCCTTGCCGGAGGAGTTCGAGGAACCCGGTGTGCCGAGCAGGGTTGGGGACCGGGGCCTGGGACGAGTGAGGGCTGTTCTCAAGGTGCAGGAGGGGTGCGATGAATCCTGCGCCTACTGCATCATCCCCGCGACCCGTGGCCGTGGCCGCAGCCGTTCGCCGGCGGCGGCGCTGGCGGAGGCGAAAGCCTTGGCCGGCAGCGGGGTCCGGGAGTTGGTCGTTGCCGGCGTGCATTTGGGATCCTTTCCCGGCTTGGGGGGCCTTCTGACCGAACTGCAATGGGTGGAGGGGATCGCTCGGATCCGCCTGAGTTCCCTGGAGCCCTTCGGCATCGACGCGGTGCTGGAGGCGCAGGCTAGCCTCGCCAAGGTCTGTCCCCACCTCCACCTTCCCCTGCAAAGCGGATCTTCCCGCGTCTTGGCCCGGATGCGGCGCCCCTACACGGCGGAGGAGTACGCCGCCACGGTGGCGCGGGCCAGGAAGCTGATCCCGGGTCTGGCGGTGACCACCGACTGTCTGGTTGGTTTCCCCGGCGAGAGCGAGTCCGATTTCCAGGCAACCCGCCGTCTGGTGGAGGATCTGAAAATGACCCGCCTGCACGTCTTTTCCTTTTCGGCCCGCCCGGGAACGTCGGCCGCAACGTTGCCGGACCGGGTGCCCCCGGCGATGGTGGAGGAGCGGCGACGGGAACTGGAGGAAACGGGACGGAGGCTGGCGCGGGCATTTGCGGCGGGGCACATCGGACGAGAGGTTTCGGTGCTGGTGGAGGAGCAAAGGGACGGTTGGTGGCGGGGGAAGACCGGTGACTACCTGACCCTGCGTTTTGCCGGGCCACCGGGTGAAGACTTGACCAACCGTTTGGTCAGAGTGCTGGTGACCGGCGAGGACAAGGGCAGGTTGGTGCCTGACGCACCGCTTGGTTGACATCATCAATGTTCAGAATGAATTACGATATTTGCAGCCCAGTGGTTGGAAAAGAAGGTTTTAAGAGCAATGAACTTGGGGAACCGGATCCGGGTAATCCGGCAGTCCCGCCGGCTCACCCAGCAGCAATTGGCGGATCAGGCCGGAGTCAGCCGGCAGACCATCAGCATAATCGAGGGGGGGAGCATGGTGCCCTCGGTGTTGGTGGCCTTGCAGCTATCCAGGGTGCTGAAATGTTCGGTCGAGGAGATCTTTTCCCTGGAAGAACAAGACACCCCGGTTTGGGCGGAGGTGCCCAAGGTCACTTGCCCTCTGCCGGTGAGTCTGGCCAAATTGGATGGCATCCTTTGGGCTTGGCCGCTGGCCGATGAGGGGCCGGTCCAAGCCGCCGACGCCATTTGGTACCCGGATGGGGGCTTCGTGCGGTTGCGGGAGCGGTCACCCGCGCAGACGCTGGTGCTGCTTGGTTGTCATCCTGGAATCAACCTTTTGGAAGGTTACCTGCAGCGACGGGGTGATCCGATCAAATCCATCATCCGAGTGCGCAATTCGCTTCGGGCGGCCGAAGGGCTGCTCGAACATAAGGCGCACGCGGCGGGTGTCCACCTTTACGATACCCTGAGCCGATCCTACAATTTCACGATTGCCAAGGAAACCTTTAAGGTTGAGGGCGGGATGTTGATTCATTTCGCCCGCTGGGAAGAGGGGCTTTGTTTCCGGCCGGAGAACCACATCGAAGGGATGTCCGATCCGGCTTTCCGGACGATGCGACTGGTCGGGCGGGAAGAGGGCTCGGAAGCACACAACCTGTTGAACCGCCACTTGGCCGCCGTCGACCGCAACCGGGTGAACACCGTCCAGTTGGTGGCCAGGAGCCACGCTCAGGTGGCCAAAGTTGTTCAAGACGGTTTGGGGGACGCCGGGGTTACCGTCCGTTACGAGGCCGAGGTGCGGGGGCTCGGATTCCTGCCGCTGGCGGAGGAATCCTTCGACCTGATGGTGCCGGCGCGTTTCTTCAAGACACCACCGGTCCAAGCCCTGCTGGAGGTACTGGCGGATGAACATTTTCGCGCGGAGATGAATATGCTGCGCTCGGATGCCGGCCGCTCCGGAGAGGTGCTCTGGTCGACTGGCTAGCGTTATGACATATATAGTTGACACTACAGCAATTCATAGATTACAATGCTGGGGAAGCCGGAGCTCAATCGGGAGCCGAGGCTTTTATTTTAACGGCAAAGGGGAAGCACGATCAGCATGGGAGCGCAAAGAATCTGGTCAACGCTTTTCCTAAACGCCCTGCTTTTGCCGGCCCTCCTCTTGGCGGGTTGCGGCGCGGCCACGCCGGCGGCCGTCAAAAGCCCGGTCAACGTTCTGTACGCCGGGTCCCTGGCCGGCGTCAACGAAGGAGAGATCGGACCGGCCTTCGCCCGGGCAACGGGCTATCCGTACCAGGGGCGCGGCATGGGCGCCCTGGGGGCGGCCCAACTGGTCAAGAGCGGGACGATTCATCCGGACGTCTTCTTGAGCATGGGGTACGCGCCCGTCAAGCTGTTGCAGGACGCCGGGTTGGTTTCCTGGGCCGTGCCCTTTGCGCGCGACCAACTGGTGATCGCCTACAACCCTAAGGGGGCCTTTGCTTCCCGTTTGGCCGCCGCGGCGACGGGACGAACGCCTTGGTACACCGTCCTGGAAGCCAGGGGGTTTCGCCTCGGACGCACCAACCCGGACACCGATCCCCAGGGCCAGGCTTTCCTCTTCATGTTGGGGCTGGCCGGAAAGTACTACGGGCAGGCGCACCTGGAGAGCCGCGTTTTGGCCAACGCCCAGGTTTTCCAGGAGACGGCCGTCCTTTCCCGCCTCCAGGCCGGGCAACTGGATGGGGCATCCGCCTTCCGCAGTGAGGCCATCCAGCGCCACCTCAGTTACATCCCCCTGCCGGCGGCCATCAACATGGGGGATCCGGCCCGGGCGGCCAGCTATGCCACTCAAACTTACAAGTTGACGACCGGCGGTGTGGTGAGCGGTAAACCGATGGTCCTTTACGCCACCGTCTTGAAAAACGCCCCGAACCAGGCGGGTGGACTGGCCTTCGTCCGGTTCATTCTGGGCCACCGGGGACAGGCCACCTACCGTAGCGCCGGTTACGGGTCGCCGGCGGGTCTCGCGGAGGTGGGCACGCTCCCCCCCGCCGCGAAGCCGTGAGCCGGGGGGGACTTTTTGGGACCGTGGCCGGTTTGATCGCCCTCCTGGCCCTCGGTTTGTTGGTTTTGCCCTTCTTGGCCCTGGTGTTCCACCTCTCCTGGGCGCGGGTGTTCGGCGTCTTGGCCGGGAATGAACGGGTCGTCGCCACCTCCTTGGTGGCGGCGGCCATTTCTCTGACCCTGGTGGTTCTGCTCGGGACTCCCCTGGCTTACCTATTGGCACGGACCGATTTCACCGGGAAAATGTTGGTGGAAGGTCTGGTGGTGCTTCCCCTGGTGACCCCGCCCTTGGTCATGGGCCTCCTCTTGGTCTTCGTCTACGGTCCATACGCCTTGCTGGGTGGCCTTTTGGGGCGGGTCGGTGTGGGTTTTACCGATGTTTTTCCCGGCCTCGTCTTGGCCGAAAGCTACGTGGCCTTTCCTTATTACGTCCTGGCCGCCCGGGCAGCCTTCCTGGAGGTGCCGGCGCGGCTGGAAAGGGCGTCTTTGTTGTTGGGCCGCACGCCCGGCCATACTTTCCGCCGCGTCAGCCTGCCGTTGGCCAGGGGTGGCCTCCTGGCGGGGGCGGCCATGGCCTGGGCCAGGGCGATTGGGGAATTCGGAGCCACGGTCATCCTGGCTTACCACCCCTACGGAATGCCGGTCAAGATCTGGGTGGACTTAAACGACTTGGGGCTCCCCCAAGCCCTGCCGCTCGCGACCGTTCTCCTCTTGGTGGCCGTTCCCCTGCCCCTGGCCGCCCTTTTGGGCAGCAGGAGGAAAGATGCTTAGGGTCAACGTGGAAGTGGAATACTCGGGTTTCTCCCTGAGCGCCGATCTGACGGCGGCCCAAGGAGATTTTTGGGGGTTGGTCGGATCCTCCGGTTCCGGGAAAAGCACCCTGTTGGCGTCCGTCGGGGGCTTGGTCCAACCGCGCCGGGGTGAGGTGGCTTTGGGGGACCGCTTGTTCTTTCGTCGCCGGGAAGGTGAACGCCGGGTATGGATGCCGCTTTCGCGCCGGCGCGTCGGTTACCTGTCCCAGGAAAACGATCTTTTTCCCCACCTGACCGTCCGCCAAAACCTGGCTTACGGAGTGACCGATGACGGTCACCTGGCGGAACTGGTTTCCCTGCTGGAGTTGGGCGACCTCTTGGACCGTAGGCCGACGGACCTGAGCGGCGGACAAAAAAGCCGAGTCGCCCTGGGCCGGACTCTCGCCGTGCAACCACGCCTTTTGCTTCTGGACGAACCCTTTGCGGCTCTTGACTGGAGTTTGCGGCGCCGGTTGGGAGACCTGCTGCACCGCCTGAAGGAGCGTTACCGCTGCACCGTTTTGATGGCGACCCACGACCTGGAGGAATTGCCCCGGCTGTGTTCCCATGTGGCCGTCCTGGACGGCGGGAGGGTGCTGCAGGCGGGAGAGGTGGCCGGGGTGTTGGCCGCACCCGCCGGAGCGGCGGCCGCGGCGGCCTTGGGTTACCATCTGCTGCCGGTGGAGGTGCCGGCGGCCGGATGGATCAAAATCGGGCCGCAGACCATGCCGTATCCATCCGCCCGCGAGCCGGGGAAGGCGGTGCTGGCCTTCCATCCGGCCGGTTTGCGCGTTCGGTCCCGCTCCGGGGGACCGGCGGATACGGTCATCACCGGCAGGGTGAACGTAGCGGTGGGATTCGCCGGGACGGGGTGGTGCCGGCTGGCGCTCCACGGTGGTGGAGAAGTGGTGCTGGAAACGACGCCGGAGATTGCGTCGAACGGCACGGAGGTGGCGGTTGGTATGGGCGAAGCTTTCCTTTTTCCGGATTGATGACGGTGCGCCCGGGGAAAAGCCTCTTCGTGCGGGGAGGAATGGGGGTGAGAATCGGGGGAAACAATCTGGGGGAAAAGGGAAACTCCAAGCGCCTCCCCGAACGAATACCGGGTATTGGTTTAATGAGGTGGTGGATTTCCACCGTCCGGTTGGTGGTCGGTGTTCCCTCGCAGAAGGTTCCCTTCCGCCAGGTAGGTGTATTCCACCAAAAGGGCATCCAGGCGTTGGCTGAGGGCCAAAACCTTGGAACTGGTCAATCCGTTCTGAAGAGCCGTGTGGCCCAGGGTATAGCGCAATCCCGAGATTTCCCGGCTGAGACCTTCGATGAGGATTCTCTTGGCTAAGGGCAAACCCACTCCACCTCTCCCTTTAAATTGGGACAAAGGCTCGACAAGAAGATCATAGCATTTCCAACATGACGATATTTGTCGAAGTTTGTCGGATGAAAATAAAAAATTTCTTTCTAAATATAAGAGTATCTTAAAGGGTGGCCGGAAAGGATTGGCTTCGAGGTCGGCGAAGAGATCATCATTCGGATTCATGGCGGGGGGGATCCGGTTGAAGAAGGTGGCGCCGGCGGGGGGAGATGGCCTGGAGGCAGGAAACGCGGGGGCTCCGGCAAGGGCGGAAATCGTCATTCGGCCCGAGCGTTGCAAGGGCTGCGGATTGTGTGTGGCTTTTTGTCCCACCCAAGTATACCGTTCGGGAAAGGGGGGGGTGCCGGAGGTGGTTGACCTGGAGGCCTGTACTCTATGCGGACTCTGCGAGTTGCGTTGCCCCGATTTTGCGATCAGGGTGCGCCAAAAAGCCGCTCCCACGGCGTCCCGGGAGGTGACGACGGGTTGAAAACGATCCTTTTGCAGGGCAACGAGGCCTGTGCGCGCGGAGCCATTGCCGCCGGGTGTCGTTTTTTTGCCGGCTATCCGATCACTCCGTCCTCGGAAATTGTCGAAGCCATGGCCAGGGAGTTGCCCCTGGTGGGGGGATCATTCATCCAGATGGAGGATGAGATCGGCAGCATCGCCGCCTGTCTGGGAGCATCCCTGGCCGGGGTCAAGAGCCTGACCGCCACCAGCGGCCCCGGTTTCTCCCTGAAGCAGGAGAACATCGGCTACGCGGCGATGGCCGAAATTCCCGTGGTGGTGGTGAACGTGCAGCGATTCGGACCGAGCACCGGGATGCCCACGGCTCCGGCGCAGGGCGATTTCTACCAGACCCGCTGGGGCACCCACGGTGATCACCCGGTGGTGGTGCTGGCGCCGTGGAGTGTGGAGGAAACTTACCGGCTGACCATCAGGGCCTTCAACCTGTCGGAAGTCCATCGTCTCCCGGTCATCCTGCTCATGGACGAGGGGGTTGGTCACCTGCGGGAAAGGGTGGAGTTGCCGGAGGAAGGCGAATTGGCGGTTTGGGAGCGGCCGAAACCGAAGGAGCCGCCCGACCTTTTCGATCCGGTGGCCCACGCCGGGGAGGAGGTGCCGCCCATGCCGCCGCTGGGCGCCGGTTACCGGCTGCGGGTGACCGGCCTGGTTCACGGCTCCGACGGCTTCCCCAGCGAATCGCCGGAAACGGTGGCCAAACTGCTGCGGCGCCTTTGCGGCAAGGTGGAGGGGAAGCCTGAACTTTTGCAGGCCGAGGAAGAGGGGACCGACGATGCCCGGGTGCTGGTGGTGGCCTACGGCTCCACGGCCCGGGGCGCCGCGGCCGCGGTCAGGGAGGCCAGGGAGCGGGGCTTGCCGGTGGGCCTTTTCCGGCCCGTGACCGTTTGGCCATTTCCAGAAGCCAGGATCGGCGAACTGGCGGCGCAGGCTGGGGAAATTCTGGTGCCGGAACTGTCGCTTGGCCAATTGAGCCGGGAGGTCGAGCGGGCGGCGGGGCGCCGGGTACGTTCCCTGACCCGGGTGGACGGGAACCATTGGTCGCCGGGGGAGATCCTGGCGGCGATTGAGGAGGCTGGAGGATGGAGTTAGCGGACATTTCCGATCTCTTGGACGAATCTCATTTTCCCCACATCCTCTGCGCCGGTTGCGGGCACGGCATTGCCCTGCGAGCGATCCTGCAGGCCATCCGCAAACTGAACCTCCCGGCGGAAAGGGTGGTCATGGTGGGGGGAATCGGGTGTTCCTCCCGGGTGGTGGGCTACGTGCGGATGGATTCGATCCACACCACCCACGGGCGCGCCGTTGCCTTTGCCACCGGGATCAAGTTGGCCAGACCCGACCTGAAGGTGCTGGTCATCGCCGGGGATGGTGACCTGGCGGCCATCGGTGGCAACCACCTGATCCATGCGGCCAGGCGCAACATCGGGTTGACCGTCCTTTGCTTCAACAATGAGATTTATGGCATGACCAGCGGCCAGTATTCGCCGACCACGCCACCCGGTTCCATGAGCGCCACCTCTCCCTACGGCGCCATTGAACGAACCTTCGATCTCTGCCGGTTGGTGGAGGCGGCGGGGGCGACCTACGTTGCCCGGTCCACGGTCAACGAGGTGTTCATCCTCACCGAGTACATCGGTCGGGCCATTGCCCACGAGGGATTTTCCTTTTTGGACATAGTCTCACCCTGCCCGACGTATTTCGGTCGGCAAAATCGCCTGGGAGATCCGGTGAAGCTTTACGAATCGGTGAAAGACAGAACGGTGCGGGCCAAGGCGGCGACCAAAATGAGCGCCGAGGAGTTGGAGGGAAAACTGGTGGTGGGTGAATTCGTCCGCAAGAACCCGCCCGAGTACACGGCCGAATACCGGCGGCTGGTGGCGGCCAGGGGGGGAAAATGAGAAGGGAGCTTTTGTTGGCGGGTGCGGGTGGGCAGGGGATTATCCTGGCGGGGGTGATCCTGGCGGAGGCGGCCGTGCGCCAGGGCCTTTTTGCCGCCCAGTCCCAGGCCTATGGGCCCCAGTCCCGGGGCGGGGCCACCAAGGCGGAAGTGGTGATCAGTGACCGGGAGGTTCTTTACCCGCGGGTGGAGAGACCGGACCTGATCCTGTTGCTGAGTCGGGAGGCTTACGGCCATTATGGGCAAGACGTGCCGGCCACGGCCAGACTGGTGGTGGACTCGAGTTTCGTGTCGGATCCGGCTCCGGGGGTTTTGAGCGTGCCCATAACGGAGACGGTCAGGGAGAAACTCAAGCGAATCATCGTGGCCAACATGGCCGCCTTGGGTTTGGTGGGGGCGCTGGCCGGGGTGGTGGAAAGAAGTTATTTGGAAGAGGCGGTTCGGGGAAGGGTTCCGCGGGGAACTGCCGAAATTAATTTGGAAGCTCTGGGTTTGGGTTATCAAATGGCCCAACGGTTCATGGGGGTGCCCGGATGCTGAGCGAACGACAGTAGGAGTGGGGGAAAGAGCTTGGGGAAAAGCCCCTTGGATGAATTGAAGCGCCGCCGGCGTCAGGTCGAGGCCGGGGGCGGCGAGGAACGGGTGAGGCGCCAGCACGAGGCGGGGAAACTAACCGCCCGCGAACGCCTGAACCATCTTTTCGATCCGGGAACTTTCACTGAACTGGACGTTTTCGTGATGCACCGCGCGGCGGAGTTCGGTTTGGACCGGATGGAGATCCCCGGGGATGGGGTGGTCAGCGGTTACGGTACGGTTGAGGGTAGATTGGTGTATGCCTTCGCCCAGGATTTCACCGTCTTGGGCGGTTCGCTGGGGGAGATGCACGCGGCCAAGATCTGCAAGGTCTTGGATCTGGCGGTCAAAACCGGGTCGCCCGTGGTGGGGCTGAACGACTCGGGGGGGGCCAGGATCCAGGAGGGGGTGGCGGCCCTCAATGGCTACGGTGAGATCTTTCGCCGCAACACCCACGCCTCGGGGGTGGTCCCCCAAATCTCCGTGATCCTGGGCCCCTGCGCCGGCGGGGCGGTCTATTCCCCCGCGCTGACCGATTTCGTGATCATGGCCGGGGACACGGCCCATATGTTCATCACCGGCCCCCAGGTGATCAAGGCGGTCACCGGTGAGGAAGTGTCCCTGGAACTCCTTGGCGGCGGTGTCGCCCACAACGAGAAAAGCGGCGTGGCTCACTTCCTGACCGCCAACGACGGGGAGGCTATTCGAGTCGCGCGCCGCCTGCTGGCCCACCTCCCCTCCAACAACCTGGAGGAGGCCCCGTTGCGGGAAGCCGAGGAACCCGCGGACGACGCGGAGGATTTGCGTCACGTGGTGCCTGCCGATCCCAGGCGGCCCTACGACGTGCGGCGGGTGATCCGAGCGGTGGTGGACGGGAGCGAATTCCTGGAGGTGCACGCGGCCTACGCCCAAAACGCCGTGGTGGGCTACGCCCGTCTGGGTGGCCGGGCGGTGGCGGTGTTGGCCAACCAGCCCCTGCAGCAGGGAGGTTGCCTGGACATTGCTGCTTCGGATAAGCTGGCCCGGTTCGTCCGGGTGAGCGACGCTTTCAACCTGCCCCTTTTGACTTTTGTGGACACTCCGGGCTATCTGCCGGGGGTGGCCCAGGAGCACGGGGGGATCATCAGGCACGGGGCCAAGATCCTCTACGCCTACGCCGAGGCCACGGTGCCCAAGGTGACGGTGATCCTGCGCAAGGCCTACGGTGGAGCCTACCTGGCCATGTGCAGCCGATCCCTGGGGGCCGATCTGGTCCTGGCCTATCCCGGGGCGGAGATCGCGGTCATGGGTCCGGAGGGGGCGGCCAATATAATTTTCCGCAAGGAAATCGCCGAAAGCGAAGATCCCACCCGCGCCAGGCAGGAAAAGATCGCGGAATACCGGGAGCGGTTTGCCAATCCATACCAGGCTGCGGCCATGGGGTACGTGGACCAGGTGATCGACCCGCGGGAGACGCGGGGGTTGCTCCGGCGGGCGCTGGCGGCGGTCAGATCCAAACGGGAGGGGCGGCCGGCCAAGAAGCATGGGAACATACCGTTATGAGTAAACCCTGGGAATTGCCGGAGGAAGTGGTGACGGTTATCGCCACGGCGGTGGTCGCCTACCTGGGAAGGGAGCCGAGACGCTGCCGGATCCGGCCGCTGGGACCGTTTCCTGCCGGCAATCCAGGCCCGGTTTGGAGTTTTGTGGGGAGAACCAGGGTGATGGATGGGCGGGAAGGCATTTTGGGGAGGCAAAGGGATGGGTAGCTTGCGCAACTTTCGGGTGGTCGTCAACGGCCAAGCCTACCAGGTGGAAGTGGAGGAGATCGAGGAGGCTTCCCAGTCCCATGGCTCGGCGGGGACGCTCGAGTCGCGGTTCCGGGATCACGAGGCGCGCCCGGAACCGCCGGGTTTCGGGACGGTTGAAGGCGAGCAGGTGGTGGCCCCTCTCCCCGGCGTGGTGCTGGAGGTCAGGGTGGTCGAAGGGGAACAGGTGGAGGCCGGCCAGGTGCTTCTGGTCCTGGAGGCGATGAAGATGGAGAACGAGGTGGTGGCCCCCTGTGCGGGACGGGTGGCCGGCATCCGGGTGGAGGCGGGAACGGTGGTCAACGTGGGCGACCTGCTCCTCGCCCTCGGAAGCTGATGGATAAGGAAGAGTTGCGGCGGCGTTTCCTGGCTTGGCGGGAAGGACTTTCGCCGGAAGAACGGCAGGCGGCTGGCCGGGCCATCGGCGAACGGGTGGAAAGTCTCCCGATCTGGAGCGAGGCCCAAAGCGTCCTTTTGTATTATTCTTGCCGGGGTGAGGTGGATACCCTGGGTTTGGCCGCGTCGGGATGGCGGGCCGGGAAGACGGTGCTCCTGCCCCGAGTCAAGCCGGGCCGAAGGTTGGAGCCGGTGGTTTGGGAGGAAAGCGCCGGTCTGCGCCGGGGGCCTTTCGGTATCCCAGCGCCGGAAGGCGCGCCCTACACAGGACCGGTGGACCTGGTCCTGGTGCCGGGAGTGGCATTTGACGAACAGGGGGGGCGTCTGGGGTACGGGGGGGGGTACTATGACCGTTTGCTGGAAGACAAGGGGAAGGAGATGCGGACTTTGGGGTTGGCCTACGAGGGGCAATTGGCGACCCGACTGCCGCGGGAGGAGCACGACGTCGGTTTGGACGCG
>JAJZBP010000022.1 GCA_021798855.1 Bacillota bacterium | reverse complement strand
CCGTTTCCGTCCCCTGCCCCACTCCCGCTCCCGCTCCCGCTCGTCGCCGTTTGAATCACCCCCAGTCGCAACAACTCGTCCACCCGCTCCGCCGCGAACCCCCGCTCCAACAGCACTTCCCGCGAGTGTTGTCCCAAAAGCGGGGCGGCGCACAAAGGCTCGCCGGGCGTTTCCGACAGCTTGACCGGCCGGCCGGGGATCAGTTGCCTTCCGGCCACCGGATGCTCAATTTCCTGCACCATCCCCCGAAACCGCACCTGCGGGTCGCCGACCACCTGCTCGATGGCGTTGATTGGGCCGCAGGGAACGCCGGCCGCTTCCATGGTTTCCATCCATTCTCCGGTGGTCTTTTCCCGGAACACCTCGTTCAGGATGGTCTCCAGCGCCGCGACGTTGGCCGTGCGGGCGGCGTTGTCGGCGAAGCGGGCGTCTTCAAGGAGGTCGTCCCGTCCGGTGGCGCGGCAGAACTTCTCCCAAAGCCGTTCGTTGCCGGCGGCGCAGATCACGTAGTCGTCCTTGGTCGGAAAAGCCTGAAAGGGCGTGATCGACGGGTGCCGGTTCCCGGTGGGCAGGGGAGACTTCCCCGCCACCCCGTACCGGGCGACGGCGTTTTCCAAAATCGCCACCTGGCAGTCCAGCATCCCGACGTCCACGAACTGACCCCTGCCGGTTACCTCTCGCGCCCGCAGCGCCGCCAGGATGCCGATGGCCCCGAACATGCCCGCCGCGATGTCGCCGACCGCCGAACCCACCCGGGTCGGCAGGCCGCCCGGATGCGCCGTCAGACTCATGATCCCGCCCAACCCCTGAACGATCAGATCGTAGGCCGGCTTGTGGGCGTACGGTCCGTCCTGGCCGAAACCGGAGATGGCCCCGTAAACGAGCCCCGGGTTTAACTCCCTCAACGTCGCGTAACCCAGTCCCAACCCGTCCATGGTCCCCGGCCGGAAATTCTCCAACACCACGTCGGCCCCCCGCACCAGGTTCCGAAAGACCTCCCGCCCCTCCACCCGCTTCAGGTCGACCGCCAGGCTCTTCTTGCCGCGGTTCAAACTCATGAAATAGGCGCTCTCCCCGTTGACGAACGGTGGATAGGCCCGCGCGTCGTCACCCGTGTCCGGCCTTTCGATCTTGAGCACCTCCGCCCCCAGGTCGGCCAGGATCATGCCGCAATAAGGTCCGGCCAACACGCGGCCCAGGTCCAGCACCACCACGCCTTCGAGCGCGCCCTTCAACTCCGGCAATTCCCCTCCCACCTTTCTCACCACTGCAACGGGTACTTTCCGTATTGTTTGACGACACCTGCCATGGCCTGGACGTTGGCCGGCGGTGTGTCCCGGGGGACGGCACAGTCGGCGCTGGCTATATACCGGCCAAACGGTGCCCCCTGTCGCAAGCATTCCAGGGTCTCCCGGCGGACATCTTCTTCTGCGCCGTGGAGCAGGGTCATCACCGACCGCACGTTACCCATGACGGCCACCCGTTCGGTGTACTTGGCCTTGAATTCCGCCAACTCGATCTTGTCGCAGTGGACGACGTCGATGTTCTCGTCGCAGACCAGGTCATAACGGTCGAGCCACCGCCCGCAGGTGTGGAAGAGGACGGCTTTCGCCCCGTGTTCCTTCAGTTCACCCCACATCCGCTTGCTGTAGGGGTGGGAAAATTCGGCATAGGCCTTGCGGGAGATGCAGTCCATGTTGGCCACCGGGTTGGAAGTGCAGATGATGTCGGCCCCCGCGTCCACCAGGGCCTTGCCGTAGGCGACACAGGCGGCGTAGCTAACCTCCAACAATTCCTTGGCGAACTCCGGCCGGCGGTGGAAATCCTGATAAAAATTGACCATTCCCCGCAGCATGCACGCCGTCCGAAACGGGGGCGACGCCCAGGCGATCACCGGCACGTCGGTACCGACGGCCCTTTTCAGTTTCCGCACCACCTCCAGCAGGTAAGGCAGGCGTCCGTCCTTTTGCGGATCGACCGGCTGCAGCTTGTTCAGATCCTCCGGCCGCTCCAGGAACGGGTCGGGGACGGAGGGCGAATCGTCCTCCGGGATCAGCATGTGGGCTCCCATCGCCTCGTCGACCGCCGGGGTGCACCAGATGTCGTACACTCCGTCCAAACCGAACCGTTCCAACAAACCCACCTGGGAGGCCACGTAGGCGTCGGGGTCCCGGTAAGCCTGACTGAACTTCATCCCGTGGCACTTGATCCCGAATTCCCGGGAGGTGAGCACAAAGGGCACCCGGTCCGGCATTTCCCCGCGACAGACGGCCAAGACCCTCTCCATGGAGGACATTTCTCGTTCAGGCATCAGCTTCAACTCCCCTGCTGAATATTTCCGGCAAAAGGTTTTTTTGGACTTTTCCCATGGCGTTGCGCGGCAGGGCCTCCAGGAAGAAGACTTCCTTGGGACACTTGTACCCGGCCAACCGCTCCCGGCAGAGAGCCAGCAAATCGCCCGCCGCAACCTCCCCGGCGCCCGGCCGCGTGACCACGGCGGCGGCCACCTTCTCCCCGAAATCGGGGTCCGGCAGGCCGAAGACCGCCGCCTCTTCGACCGCTTCGTGCCGCTCCAAGGCCGTTTCCACCTCCTTGGGATACACGTTGAAGCCCCCCGAAATGATCATTTCCTTGGACCTCCCCACCAGGTGGAGCCTCCCGGCATCCTCCGGATCCAGGACGCCCAAGTCCCCCGACTTGAACCAGCCGTCGTCGGTGAAGGCTTCCGCCGTGGCGTCTGGCTTTTGCCAGTAACCCCGGCAGACACTCTCCCCCCTGATCCACAACTCCCCTACCTGTCCGAGACGGACCGTTTCGCCGTCCGGCCCGGCGATCCGCACGGCGTTCCCGGGGAGGGGATGGCCGACGCTGCGCGGTATCCTTCCCGCGGCGGCCAGGGGGTTGGAAGCGATCATGCCGGCCTCGGTCATCCCATAGCGTTCCAGGATGCGAAAACCGGTAACCGCTTCGAAGCGTTGGAAGAGGCTCTCCGACAGGGGCGCCGATCCCGAGATGAAGACCCGCATCGCGCTCAGATCCGGTCCCGGCGGCTCCCATTTTTGCAGCAGGCGGTGATACATGGTGGGCACGCCCATGAACATGGTGCACCCGGCGTCGCCGAGGGTGGCCCATGCCCTGGCCGGGTCGAACTTTTCGTGCAGCACGGCGGTTGAGCCGCAGTAGAGGCTCCCGACGGCCGCGACGTTGAGGCCGTGAATGTGGAAAAGGGGAAGGGCGTGCAGGAGCACGTCCCGGTCCGTCCATTGCCAGACCTCCCGCAGGGCGGCGGCGTTGCGGAGCAGGTTGCGGTGGGTGATCATCGCCCCCTTGGGCCGGCCCGTCGTGCCGGAAGTGTAGCAGAGCATGGCCACGTCGTCGCCGTCGGCCGGGTAATCCCGGACGTCCCCTGCCGCCGTCGCGCCGTTTGACTCCAGGGCTTCCACCGCGAGCGTCCGCACTTCACCGCCCGCGACGCGAGCGGCCTGCAGCGCCCGGTCGAGGCCCGCCCGGTCGGTGAGGAAGAGGAACGCTCCCGCATCGGCCAGAAAATAGGCGGTCTCGGCGGGCGTATAGGCGGGGTTGAGGGGGACAGTGATCCCGCCCAGGGCCAGGTTGGCCAGGTGCAGGAAGATGAAATCCGGGCTTTTCCCAAATTGGAGAACCACCCGCCGCCCCTTGCCCACCCCCAAATTGCGCAGAGCGTGGGCGAAACGGCCCACCGCGCGGTCGACGTCCGCAAAAGAAATGTTCTTCCCCGCGAAAGCAAAAGCCGTCTTCCCGTCATACCTTCGCGCTTTGCCGGCCAGGATGCGCGCCAAGTTCATGGTCTAGCCCCCCTCCCTAAGCGACTGGAAACTTCCGCTCCAACTGCCGCGGTGAAAACTCCCTTTGGCGGACCTTCAGGGGATCCAGACGGCGGATGATTTGGATCTCCTCCGCCGTCGGCGGCGGCGTTTGGACCAATGAACCGGGTATCCTCGGTTGGAAGCCCATGTTGCCGAGAACGCAAGTCAGGGAAATCCCGGGGTGCAACGTCTTCAAGCGCATCTCCCCGCCGGAGAAGTCGAAGGTGCAAAGGTCGGTGACCACCCTGTCCGGCCCACCACCTTTAAGGTGAAGGGCGCTCCTCGACCCCGCCGGAGTGTCGTGCCCCACCGTGGTAATGAAATCCACCCGCTCCACCAGGGTGGAACGCCCGTTCCCCCGGTGGCGTCCGCTCCAAACCGTGAACTTGCGGGCGAAGCAGGACAAACTGCCGGCGCCGGCGCCCCCCGGCAGCCTGACCCTCATCCCGTCGCACCCGATCCAGGCATTGTTCAGGTTGCCGTGACGGTCGATTTGTCCCCCGCCGAGGAAGCTGCGGTCCAGTTCGCCCCTCTGGGCCAGGTCGAAGATCTCGTGCAGCGGCAGGGTTACGACGGCAGCTTGCAGGAGTAGGGCGTCGCCCGCGGTCGGCGGCAGAAAGGGGGGATGGGGATCCACGCCGGCCGGCAGTCCGGCCAGGAAAACGCAATTGGGCGCGTGGGTCTTTTGGGCCAACAGGATGGCCAGATAGGGCAGCGCCACCGCCACGCCGTTGAAGACGACCGCGTGGTCTTCGATGGTGCGGGCCAGGGCCACGGCCATCAATTCATCCACGGTGCAATAGGCCCTCACTCCGCGAACACCTCCTGCCACGCGGCGACCCCGTCTTTCCAACCGGTCAAACGGGCGAAATGCTCCCCGTCGCCCACCCGCCGCAGGTAATCCTCCTCGGTGACGGAGTTGACGTACGCGTCCAGGTAGTCCCTTTGGAAGGTTTCCTTTCCCGCCTTGGCCAGGCGGACATACTCCGCCAGATGGCGCCGGTCGTAGGCATAGGCCGGATAACAGGAGGTGGGGTGCGCCCCGAACGGCCTTTCGGCCAGGGCCGTCACCAAATAGTGGGGGATCGACACCCCCAGCCGGCGCACCTCTTCTTCCGCCACGATTTCCTCCACGGTCACGACCGTCCGGGCGGCGGCCGTCGCCAGAAGACCGTCCATGAAGTGCGGGTGCGGCAGGTGGACGTTGCCCGCCCGGTCGCCCTTCAACCCGTGGATCAAAGCCACGTCCGGTCTGAGAGCCCGAACGGCGGTCAGGGTTTCGCCGGTGAAGGGACAGGCGACTACCCGGAAAGCCGGGTTCCCTTCGAGGAGATCGATGCCGGCGATCCGGGGCATGGGCAGGAAGGGCACTCCGAAACTGGCCGCCCGCAGCCGTTGCAGGATCACGTTGCAGTCGGTCTCCAGGATCTCGACGCCGCCTTCCTGACAAACTCGGCGGTAATTGGGCGCCAGGCCGAAATCGTTTTCGAAGCCGACGTACGAATGCTGCACCGATTTAAGCAGCCCGGCGGCCACCAGCAGATCGACGTCGACGCCGTGGGCGCCGCCCACGCTGGCCAGATCCTTTCTCCCCTGGCGGATCATTTCCCGGATCAGGGCCAGCGGTTGGCGGGCGGACAGCGCCCCCCCCACGGCGATGGTGTCCCCGTCCCGGATCACCTGCGCGGCCTCCCGCAGGGAAACCACCTTGTCCCGACCACTGCAGACTCCCATCGACCCACCTCCCCAAAAAACAAAGCCTTAAAATTGAGTTTGCACTCAACTTTAAGGCTTCACTTGACGCTGTTCACTGGGGCCCTTGCCCCCGCCTTACCCGTCCCGAGACATCACTGGTCGCTTGTCACAGGTGCATGATCCCCAAACCCGCCCGTTCATGGTTCGTCGCCAGGTGCAACGCCGCCACTCCGAACATTCCCACGGCCACCCAGCCGCCGTTGCTCACGATGGCCAGCTTGACCTTGATGCTCGGATTGGCCATGGCCGCCAACAAAATCCCCTGCGCCGCCTCCAAAACCGCGTGGTTCACTCCGTGCAGATGCCTGGGATCGTTGCCGACCACTCCGGTGTTCAACGCGGCGGCGACGGCGTTCTTGACCACCTTCTGCTTGAAGTCGGCCAGTTGACCCGAGACCTCCGTCGCGACCACCTTGTCCAGCCCCTTGGTCCGCAACCAAGCTTTCAGCGTTTCCTCTTCCTCGCGGTCTTGGCTCATCGCGAGCAGCATGGCCGCCCTGCCGATGGATACCCTGCCGCCCTCGGCGTAGATCTCCGGCCCCACCCGGTTCCCTCTCTCTGCTTCTATATGATGATTTTACTTGTCCCAAGACCGCTTGTCAACCAGCAAGGTGCTGGCGGCCGCTTGGGCCGCCGCCAGCACCAGTTTCAGGGGAACCCCGGCCTCTCCGGCCCGGACGCGGCAGTCCTCCAACTCCGGGTTGGCCCCCACCACCTCCCCGCCCAGCAAGGCCAGCTTGACCCGCACCGGCCCGTAGGCGGTCTCCACGCGCCTGGATCGCCGCCCGGCCACGCGCCGCCGCATCTCCCGGACCCTCACCCCCAGGGTGGTCGTTTCGCGGAGCAGCCTTTCACTCAGTTCCCCCGCCTTGTCCGGCGGACAGAGCACCGTGACCTGCACACCGGGCCGCCCCTTTTTCATCTGCACCGGCGTGAGAAACGCGTCCAGCGCCCCCGCGGCCAAAATCCCCTCCAAAAGCGGCGGATAAAGGCGCGGGTCCAGGTCGTCCAGGCAACTCTCCAACGCCGCGACGCTTTCCCATCCTTCCCCAAAGGCCGCTTCCCGGGTCTCGCCGAGCACCGCCCGCAAAAGGGAGCCTTCCCGTTCCCCCGCTCCGTAGCCCACCTTGAGCAAGCTAAAGGGCGGCGGCGGTCCGAATTCCACCACCCAGGCGGCCAAAAGGGCGGCCCCCGTCGGGGTGATCAGTTCCTCCTCCCGCGTGCCGGGCCGAAAGGGCACCCCCCGCAGGAGTTCCAGGACGGCCGGCGCCGGCAGCGGCAACGGCCCGTGCGCGGAAGCCACCCGGCCGCCGAACCAGGGCAGCGGTGAAGCGCTGACCCTTTCGACCCCGAGGTGTTCCAGACCGGCGGCAAAGCCCACCACGTCCACGATGGTGTCCAACGCCCCCAGTTCATGGAAGTGCACTTCCTCCGGGGGGATGCGATGGACCGTCCCTTCGGCCCGGGACAGGAGGCGAAAGACCCCGGCCGCCCGTTCGCGCACCCGTTCCGCCATGGACGAACCGTCCAACAGGGCCATGATCTCGGGCAAGCGGCGCAGGGGCTGGGAGCCGGCCAACGAAAGGCGCAGTTCGGTCGCCCCGATGCCCAGGCGGCGCACCGGCGCAACTTCGAAGCCGACCCGGTCGGACAACCCCAGCGCCGCCAGGGTTTCCCCCAGGGCAGCCGGGGAAAAACCCAGGTCCAAGAGGGCCGCGAGAGCCATGTCTCCGCTCAGGCCATCCGCGCAGTCCAGATGCAGTATCTTCACGGCCCCGGCTCCGTTGGACGGTTGATGGCGTCGGCCAGGGCGGCGGCGCCGAACCCGTTGTCGATGTTGACCACGCCCACCCTGGTGGCGCAACTGTTGAGCATGGCCAGCAGGGCCGCCACCCCGCCGAAGGAGGCTCCGTAGCCCACGCTCGTGGGCACGGCCACCACCGGACGGTCGATCAGCCCGGCCACCACGCTGGGCAACGCTCCCTCCATGCCGGCCACGACGATCACCACCCTCGCCCCGGCCAGGGTTTCCCGGTGGTCGAGCAACCGGTGGATGCCGGCCACCCCCACGTCGTAGACGCGGGTCACCGGATTGCCCATGGCCTCGGCGCAGCAGGCGGCCTCCTCCGCCACGGGCAGGTCGGCGGTGCCGGCGGAGGTCACGGCGATGTACCCGGCGCGGCGCGCCGGCGACGGGCGACCCACCACCACCAGCCTGGCTGCGGAGTGATGTTCCAAGTCCGGGAACACTCCCCGCAGGCGGGCCAGGACGCGCGGGGTAACCCGGGTGATCAGGACGGGCGCGCCGCCGGCGCGCAGTCGGGCGGCGATCGCCACCACCTGCTCCGGCGCCTTGCCCGGTCCGTAGATCACCTCGGGCAATCCCTGCCGCAATGCCCGGTGCTGGTCCACCTTGGCGAAGCCCAAGTCCTCGTAGGGCCAGCCGGCCAGTCGCTCCAGGGCCTCCGCGGGAGTGAGCGAACCGCCGCGGACCTTTTCCAACATTTCGGTCAGGGCTTGGCGATCCATTCCCTTTCCCCTTTCCGTTGGCCCGTTGCCTACCCGAAAGTCAACTGGTTGGTTTGCGCCAGACCCCGCAGGCTGCCGTGTTTGTCCAACAGTTCCAGCACTTTTTTGCCGGCTCCCGCCCGTTCCCGCAGGTTCTCCAGGGAGGTGAACGGACCCGCGGCCCTGGCCTCGGCCAGGGCCACCGCCGCCGCCTTCCCCAGTCCCTGCAGGGCGATGAAGGGTGGCCGCAGTCCCTCCGGCGTCACCCGGAAGACGAACGGATCGGACCGGTACAGATCCACTGGGAGCAGGACGACTCCCCGCGCCCAGGCCTCCCGGGCCACCTCCAGGGCGGAAAGCGCCGCCTTGTCCTTGGCCGACGGTTCCTCCCCCTTGCCCAGTTCGGCGATCTTCTCCCCGATGGCTTCCGGTCCACCCGCCAAAACGCCGGCGTCCACGTCATCCGACCGCACCGTGAAGTAGGCGGCGTAAAAGGCCGCCGGGTGATGCACCTTGTACCAGGCGATCCGGAAGGCCATCATACAATAGGCCGCCGCGTGGGCCTTGGGAAACATGTAACTGATCTTGCGGCAGGAATCCACGTACCACCCGGGCACTCCCCGCCCCTTCATCTCCTTCTCGTCCGCCGCGGACAGGCCCTTGCCCTTGCGCACGGACTCCATGATCGCGAAAGCCCGCCCCGGCGCCAGGCCCTTTTGGATCAGGTAGAGCATGATGTCGTCCCGGGTGGCGATCACCTGCGAAAGGCGCGCTGTTTTTTCCCGCACCAGGTTTTGCGCGTTGTTGCTCCAGACGTCGGTCCCGTGGGAAAGGCCGGAAATGCGGACCAGTTCGCCGAAAGAAGCCGGTTTGGTCTCCTTGAGCATCCCCCGCACGAAGCGGGTGCCGAACTCGGGAATGCCCAGGGTCCCCACCTCGGCGCCGATGGTCTCGTCCGCAACGCCCAGGGAAGCGGTGCCGGAGAAAAGTCCCAGAGTGGCCGGATCGTCCAGCGGAATGGTTCGGGCCGCCACCCCGGTTGCCTCCTCCAAAAGGCGCAGGGTGGTGGGATCGTCGTGTCCCAACAGGTCAAGTTTCAGCAGGCGGCTGGAAATGGCATGGTAGTCGAAGTGGGTGGTGATCGTTTCGGCGTCCGGCGCGTCGGCCGGGCGCTGGATCGGGGTGAACCGGTGGATGTCCATGCCCTCCGGCACGATCATCAACCCGCCCGGATGCTGCCCGGTGGTTCGCTTGACTCCGGTGATCCCCCCCGCCAACCGCCGGATCTCGGCCTCCCGCGCCGTTCTACCCTTTCCCTCCAGGTAACCCCTGGCCAAGCCGCAGGCTGTCCGCTGGGCCAGGGTGGAAATCGTCCCCGCCCGGTACACCTTGGTTTTCCCCAAGAGTTCCTCGGCGTAACGGTGCACCGCTCCCTGCGCTTCCCCGGCGAAGTTCAGGTCGATGTCCGGCACCTTGTCCCCCTCGAAGCCGAGGAAGGTCTCGAAGGGGATGTCCTGGCCGTCCTTGGTCATTTCCGTCCCGCACTCCGGACAGGCGGCCCGCGGCAGGTCGTAACCGGAAGCGACGGAACCGTCGCCGACAAACCGGGTGTGGTGGCAGGCCGGACACAGGTAGTGGGGCGGCAGGGGGTTGACCTCGGTGATCCCGCAGAGGTTGGCCACCAGGGACGACCCGACCGATCCCCGGGAACCCACCAGATAACCCATGGACAGGGACCTGTTCACCAATTGCCGGGCAATCTGATAGACACCCGCAAATCCGTGTCCCAAGATGGCTTTCATTTCCTTGTCCAAGCGCTCGGAAACGGGGGCCGGCGGCGCCGAACCGTATCTTTGTCGACTCTTTTCCTCCACCAGACTTCTGATGACTTCGGCCGCGCCGGGGATCTCGGGTGCGTGCACCTCCTCCGGCACGGGCGGCACGTTTTCCACCATCGCCGCGATCCTTTCGGGATTGTCAATGACCACCCGCCGCGCCTCGTCCTCCCCCAGGTAGGCGAACTCGGCCAGCATTTCCGCAGTGGTCCGAAAATAGCGCCAACCTTCCTCCTCCGCTCCCCCGCCTCCACCGGCGGCCGTAATGATCCTCCGGTAAATGACCTCTTCCGGTTCCAGATAGTGAACGTTCCCGGTGGCCACCACGGGAATCCCCATCCGCTCCCCCAACCGGCAGACCTCCCCGGCGATCTCCCGGTGCAGGGCACCGCGCCGACCGGCGGGGTCGCCGGGAACGGGCTGTATTTCCAAATAATCGTAAAAGCGCCCGATCCGCTCGAGTTCCGGCCGGTCGGCCCCGCGCTGGAAGGCTTCCCAAAGCTCCCCCTCCCGGCAGGCCGATCCCACCAGGAGACCTTCGCGGCGACGGCTCAAGGCGCCCCGGGTGATCCGCGGCACCCGCTGGAAACCCTGCAGGTGGGACTCGCTGACCAGATGGTACAGGTTGCGCAGGCCGCTGCCGTTTCGCACCAGGAGGACGGCATGGAAAGGACGCTGCCCGGCTCCGCCCGCTCCCGCGGTCAATTCCCGCAGGCCGTCCGGGGACGAACAACCTCGCCGAGCCGCCTCCCGCAGGAGGTGCAAGAGGATCTCCGCCGTGGCCCGGGCGTCGTCCCCGGCCCGGTGGTGGTTGTTCAAGGGCACGTTGAACTCCTTGGCCAGGGCATCCAGGCGATGGGTTTTACGCTTAGGATAGAGAACTCTGGATAAACCAAGGGTGTCCAGGGCGGGATGGCCACCCAGGTCGGCCCCCAAGTGGCGGCGCAGCGCCACCCCCAAAAAACCAAGGTCGAAGGGAGCGTTGTGGGCCACCAGGCAAGTGTCCCCGGCGAAAGCCAGAAAATCCGCCAAGGCCGCGGCCGGCGGGGGGGCGTCCCGGACCATCGCGGTCGTGATCCCGGTGAGCCGGGTGATTTCGGCGGGAACATCCCCTTCCGGTCGCAAAAAGGTGTGGAACTCGCCCACGGTCGTGCCTCCGGCCACGCGGACCGCCCCGATTTCCAAAAGTTCGTCCGCACGCGGGGAAAGCCCCGTGGTCTCCACATCAACCACGGTGAAGACGTTCTCCAGGAGCACCCCGTGCAGTTTCTCCTCCCGCCAGGCGAAGGGCGCTTCCGGGTCCAACAGGTAGGCCTCCAGTCCCAGGATGACCTTCACCCCGTGACGCCGACCCGCCTCCCAGGCTTCGGGAAAGGCTTGGACCACGCCGTGGTCGGTGATCGCCACCGCCGGGTGCCCGAACCGCGCCGCCCGCTCGACCGCCTCGGCCGGACCGCAGACCGCGTCCATGGCGCTCAGGCGCGTGTGCAGGTGCAGTTCAATTCGCTTGTCCGCAGCCTCGTCGGTTCGCTCCGGGGGCGGTTCCTCCGCGCAGATGCCGGCGGCCACCAGGATGATCTCGCGGCGGAAAGGGTCTTCCTCCAGCATGCCTTTGACCCGCACCCAGCGCCCGGGGGACAGGTCCGGAAAACCCCGTTTACCCGCCGGAACCCTGACCGTGACCGAATCGTCCAGGTCCGTTAAGGTAAAAAAATACAACTCCAGACCGCGTCTGGTGGTCTTCCGTTCCACTTCCACCACCCGGCCCCGCAGGATCACTTCGCCCCCGCCTTCGACTCCTTCCCGGATCGCAACCGCCTTGGCGGGCGGGAAAAAGCGCCCCCAGATGGCCTCCTTGCCCGCCTTCCGCCCGGGCGGCGGTGCGGACGGTCGCCCGGATGGGGGCACGGGAGCCGGCGGGGGCGCCGCGGTCACTCCGGCGCCTCCACCGCCATCCACCAACCTGACCACAACCTTTTCCCCGGTGGCGGCCTCCCACTCCCCGGCCAGCATCCGTTCCAGGCCCTTGCGGCCCAAAAGTTCCCTGGCGAACCCATCAACCACCGGCACGCGCAGTTCGCCCGCGCTCAACCGAGGCTCGCCGGCGATCTGGGCGCAAACCCCCGGCGCCGACTGCCTTAACTTGCTCAGGATCGCCGGCCAGACCTCCTCGCCACCCTCAACCACGGCCAGGGATATCTTTTGCAAGCCGGGCACGGCGGCCGCCATCCGGCGGGCCGTCTCCTCCCACGCCACCGTCCGGGCGCCCTGCAGGTGGAGCACCCACTCTCCCCGGTCCGGGAAAACCTCCACTCCGGACAGTTGGCTGCCCCAGGCCTCCGGCAGGAGCAGGGACAGGGGGTCTTTCAACGCGCACTTGCCTCCCCCCGGTTCGAGTTGCGTCTATAGCACGGGAGCCACCCCCGGTGGCGAACTGGGCGTAAAAGGGTTCGGCGGAGGTCCGTTCCTTGCCCTCGCCAAAGGCGACGGGCGCATGTACGGAGCCGAACCCTTCCTTAGGTGAGCACCACGTCCGCCAATTCCGATAGATTGCGCGCCACCGGTTTCAGTTCGGCAATGTTGTTGGCGATGTTCCCCGTGGTTTCCGCCTGATCCTGGGTGACTTCGGAAATTTGTTTCGTCTGCGCCGCGAAAAATTCGATGCTGGTTTTGGTTTTCGTCAGGACGTCGGTGATCTCCCGGGTGGAATTCTTGGTTTGGGTGGACAACTTCCTGATCTCCTCCGCCACCACGTTGAAACCCCTGCCCACCTCCCCGGTGTGGGCCGCTTCGATGGCCGCGTTCAAACCCAAAAGGTGCGTCTTGGAGGCCACGTTGGAAATCAGGACGATCACCTTGTCCACCTCTTCCACGTAGCCGCCGATCTCCTTGGTTTTTTCCTCGAGTTCCTGGGTCATGGCCGCCAATTGTTCGCTGGATGCCGCCAGGTTGGCGGAGCCCATGGCGATGGCCTCGATGGCCGAATTGATGGACTTGGCCGCCCCGATCAACTCGTCCTTGGCTTCCGTCGGCGTGGAGACCACCAAGGCCCCCTCCGGCGCGCCGTTCACCCCCAACGGCACAACCACCGACGCATAGTACACCCCATACAGATCTTTGTTCTCCACCTTTTGGACCAAGCGTTTTCCCGACCTCATGGCGACATCCGCCGGGCTGTTCGGCTTGAGCTTATCCCCCACCTTGACCTTGTGATCCAACCGCGCCCCGGGTTCGTAAAATAGAAACTGTTCCCGATTGGTTATCCCAATTGCCGCTTCCATTCCATAAAGTGCGCGCAGATAAGGAACGAATTTCAGGGCATTCTCAAGGTCGGAGCCGGTTTCAGCGCGTCCTTCGCGGAATCCCTCTTCTTCCAAGGGGAAAGAACCAAAGGCCTTGCTCCCTTGCATCTTCCTAAGCCTCCCTGCTAGTGGTCTGGTGAAAAAGGCCCATATGCGTCGTTGCCCACTGTTGGTTGAGAACGGCAATCGGAACCCCTCCATTTCCAAGGAAGGAACGGCAAGCCGTTCCTTGAACCCGGGAACCTTCCCCTCATGCCATCGGCATGTGGATCCCCTTCCCGCCCCTGATGGGGACACCGCTGCTGCGCGCGGCGAAGCCGTTCTCTGCCGAAACGGGAGCCTCTGGACCTTTTTGACCAGACCCCAACTTTTCCGATGCGCGGAGACTTGTTCACCAGATCGCTAGTGGTCCGATCCTCCACCCAAGCGATCTTCCACCCGTTGGTCCGCCGGCCGCTTCCCCCCGCCTCCAACAGGCAACCGTTCCGTGACGTGGCTTCATTCGTAGTTGCGGATCACCAGTTCGCTGACCGGCCCGCGCCCGGACGCTCGGCAGTTGATCACCCGCCTCGCCGTCACCGTGCGGATGTCGAATTCCCGGTAAAGTTGCCGGATGAACGGGGTGTCCGAATTGGACAGCATCACCCGACATCCCGCCTCGGCCATCTCCCTGAACATGGTCGCCAGTCGCTCCTGGTCCTCCATCCCGAAGGATGTCGCCGAATAAGCGGTGAAATTGGCGGTCGCCGACAGCGGGTGGTAGGGCGGATCCAGATAAACGAAGTCCCCCCTGGCAACCCACTGCCCGGCCAACCGAAAGTCACCGCAACGGATCTCGGCCTGGCGCAGGGCCGCACTCACCCATCGCAGGTTATCAACGTCGGCGTATTTCGGGTTTTTGTGCCGTCCGAAAGGAACGTTGTGCAGCCCGCGGCGGTTCACCCGCCACAAGCCATTGAAACCGGTCTTGTTCAGGTACAAAAAACGCGAAGCCCTTTCCACCGGCGGGAGGGTTTCCGGGTCGATGCCACGCACGGCGTAATAATACGCCGCTTCGTTGCGGTGTCCGTTCAAGCTCTCCAGCAACGCGTCCAATTCGTCTCTGACGACACGGTAAAAGCCCATGAGTTCCCGATTGTTGTCCATGAGTACGGCCCTCGCCGGTTTCAGGTGAAAAAACACCGCGCCGCCGCCCAGAAACGGCTCGTGGTAGACGTCAAAGGCTTCCGGAAAAAGCGGCGCAAGCTGAAACAGCAGTTGCCCCTTGCCTCCGGCCCACTTGATCGGCGGTTTGGGAAAGCCCCACGTGGCTTTTTGGGCGGCGGTTGTCGGCTTGTTCATCGGCGTTTAGCTATAAGAATTCGGCGCAAAAGCGCCCCTCACCTGTCGGCAGAGCAATTCGCCGCAAATTTTTTGTGGCGTAGTCAATAGGAGACCTGACCGTCCTTCTTCGTTTTTGGAGGTCAGGCATCAAACCCGTTGTAATAATAGGCCAGCCTGATCTTGGTGACGTTGAGTCCGCCGGATGTACTCCACTTCCCAACATTGAC
>JAJZBP010000311.1 GCA_021798855.1 Bacillota bacterium | reverse complement strand
TAATCCAATTTGTCCTGCAGGTCGGCGGCGTTTTTGTAGATCTCCAGATCTTGGCCGGGAACATACCATTTGCTCAGATCAGGGCGAGAGTCGGTCAACTGCAGCGGTCCACAGGCACAGATCTCGAAGGTGCGGACGTTGGGCGAGCGGGCCTGCACCCTGGAAAGGTTGGCGTTGATGGAGTCGTCGTCCGGCCGGCGATGGATGTTGAGGACGATCTTCGCACCGGCGTAATAAGCTCTGGCCTCTTCGGGAGGCACGATTCGGTGGCGAATCAGGAGGGCCATTTCACGGTAACCCGGGAGGAGGTTCCATTTCGGGCCGATGATCAGGGTTTTCCGACGCAGGAGGCAACCTCTGATTTGGTTGACAAGGTTCAAACGGTTGCCGAAGGCCACGCCCACGAAACAGATGTCGCTCCGGTAGGCGGGTGGAACTTCACCCGGCCGGTAGATTTCGGGGTCGTAACCCAGGGGGACGTGCCATACCCGTGGGCAACCGGCCTGACGGTAGCGATCCACGGCGCCGGATTCAATGGTGAAGACGTAATTGTAATCCCTGGACTTGGCCACGGTGACGTCGGAACTGTAGGGATCTTCCGTGGCCCAGGCGGCGACGGGGGGGCCGATTTTGCGGATGGCTCTCAGGGTGAACTGGTCCAGCCCGGAACCGATGAGCAGGGTGAGGACGATGTCGGGCCGGTGGGCCAAGACCTGCTTGGTTAAAGGGTCCGGACCGTTGAACACGGCCGTCCGGGTGTGGGCGGTGACGGCCTGCAACCCCCTGATGATGCCACTTTCGATGCCGGGGTTGTATGGGAAGCCGGCCCTGGTGGGGATATAGAATACCCGCAACTCGGACAGCGGTTTACTTGGCAAGGCAAGCTCAGACTCCTCCCCGGTTGGAGGGTGCGGTGGGACGGGAACGGGTGAATCGTAGCCACTGCTCCAACCGGTGGTTAAATTGGGTGGGGCTTTCCTCCAACGGGCCGAAATGCTGCTCCAGGTCTTCCAAAGGGTAGTGGTTGGACAGGAGGATTTGTTTCGCCCGGACGTCGAGGCGGGGACTTTCCCGCCACGCGGCAAAGTCCCCTTCGAGGACATCGGGGTGGCGGCAGGCGTACAGCACTTTCCACATCCCGTACAGGGGGTCCGTCAACCGGCTGCGCCCAAGGTGACGAGCGGGATGGGAGATCAGGTAGCCGAAGCTTTTTCCCAGTTCCTCGGCCTTGCGGGGGTAAAAGGTGACGTCTTCCCAACCGTAAAGGCCGGGTTGCCGAAAGGAAAAGTGGCGGCGCCAAAGTGGTCCCGGCAGCATGACGCAGCCGAAGAGCACCGGAATGGTGCTGGTTTTGACCCGGTAACCTGCACCGGCCAGGATCCGCTCGCCTGGTCCGGGGTCGGGCGAAGCCTGGTCGGGCAGCCAGGGAAGAGACAGGTAAGCCAGGCGAGGATTTTGTTCGAGGGCCAGAGCCATACTCGGCAGGCAACCGGGCGGGATCACGATGTCGTCGTCCAGTTTGACCAGGTGGTCTCCTCGGGCGCGCAATAGCCCGTAACGTTGGCCTTCGTGACATCCAAGGTTGCGGCCCGGGTCAAGGACGGTCACCCGGGGATGGGCGGCAACGGCCTGCAGGTACTTGCCGGAGTTGGGGTCGGGAGGATGGTTATCCACCAGGATGACTTGGGTCTCCGGACCGGTGGTTTCCAAAGCGGCCTGGACGGACTGCTCCAGCGCCGGGCGATTGTTGTAACAGGTGATCACCACGGAGAAGCGCATGGCTTTTCCCTGCCTTTTTTCCGTGCGGTGGAGACTGAAGCTCAGGCTTCGTTACCCAGCCGCTCCAGCGCGAAGCGCACAAAAGCCTTGAACTTCACTCCACGTTCGATGCCCGGTTCGCCGCCGGGGGCGGCTCCCGTGCTATGAAGGTATTGTTCATCCACTCATTATGTTATGTAAAACATTCGCGGCGGTTATTGAAAATATTGACAGAATCATGGATAATAATGGATAATGGTGACGAAAGGAGGGGTGGCGGTGTCCGGCAACGGGTGGTGGATGTGCGTGCCGGCGGCGGTGGCCGTCTTTTTTCTCCTCCTGCTCTTGCCTTTTTTGCTGGTTCTGCGCCTGAGCACGGCGCCTCCGGGCTTGTCAGCCTCGGATCGAGTGTTGCTTTGGCTGCCCGCGGCGGCGTCGGCCACGGATGGGCGCGGCTTTCCCACGGCTTTCCTCCTGGGGACGATGCTGGTGGAGAGCGGCGGTTGGGCGTTGGCCACCGACCACAACTGCTCCAACGAAAGGGCGGCGGGTTGGCTAAGCTGTGGCGAGGTGTACGGCGGCGGCGTCCATACCGTTTCGGAAGACGCGGGACTGATGCAGGTGAATTCGGGCGGTTGGCCCCCGCCGGCGGTGCCGACGTGGAAGCGTTACGGTCTGTATCCTGACCCGATGGCTCCCAGACACAACATTCAGGCCGGGGCGATGCTCTTGTCGAGCGCTTTTGCGGTCGGTCCGTCGCTTTATTGCGTGGCGCAGGTCTACC
>JAJZBP010000310.1 GCA_021798855.1 Bacillota bacterium | reverse complement strand
ACAATCCGAGGCAACCTGTTACAGCCGCCACATAATGGCCAACGTTTGACAGGATAATTTGGCCGCAGATTGACGGTGGAACTGGCCGGGGAAAAGGGGTGGGGCAACCTGAAACGGTTGCCCCACCTGAAGTGTTCGCCAGCAACAAAACCGTTCCTCCCCAATAGGTACAGCGGAAGCAAGCTGGCCGCCTGCGGAGGGATGGGCGCAAGATGGGAATAAAGAAAGAGTGTTCACGGAAACCAGCAAGTGGTTATAATAAAAGATGCAGAAAGGACTGACGCGGATGCCAAACCTCATCCCCCAAAGAATAGCCCCCCTTTTCCACAATTACCATACGGAAAAAATGGATGTTGTACGAGACGCCGAATGGATAATCTTGACCATCTTAATGAGTGGCACATTGGAACAAATTCAATGGGCGTTTGCAACCTATGGATGGGACCGGATCGAGGCTGTCGCACATAAGGATTTGGCTGGTTTAAAAATCCTCCCGCCCATCGTGGCGAATTATTGGAGCGTGGTGTTTTGGAATCGGCCATTGCCGCCGGTGTCTATTAAAGAACGGTGGGGAACAATCCGGCGCATACCGCCGGAAACAATGGAGGATGGGGCTGATGTTTTGCTGGGACGACATTGATCGCCAGGCGCTGGCCACGTTACTAAAGCTCAAAGATGCCGGGCTGCTAAAGAATTTTTATCTGACCGGGGGAACTGGCCTCGCAATACAACTAGGTCATCGGGTGTCCCTGGACCTTGACTTATTTACAGAGCACCCAACGGCAGAAATTCCAACGACAAAGCTTCTTTCTCAATGTGTGAAGCATTTTGGAACAGCTAAAGTCAAAACAATAATCAATGCCCCTGATCAATTGTGGATAGAAATTGATGGGGTAAAGGTTACTTTTTTGGCTTTCCCCTATGCGCGTAAATATAAACTCCTAACTAATGAAAAAGATATACCATTAGCAGATGCTAGAGATATTGCGGCACAAAAAGCGCTGGCTATTGGACAACGAAATCACGCTCGTGATTATGTTGATCTCGCTTGGGTTCTGCGAAAAGGTGTAGTAACAGTAGACCAAATCATTGAAGATGCTAAAGAAGTATTCACTCTTGACAACGAAGAAATATTTTCTCCAAGGTTGTTCCTCCAACAACTGGCCTATACCAATGATTTGCGAGATACGGAAGATACGAAAAAATCGCTTCACACCCATGAGGATTTTGCGGTTCTTGCCTCGGAACTTGTAAATGCAGTAAACCATGCTTCACGAAAATTGTTGCAATCCGCGCGGGACAAAACCAAAAATGAAACAATTTAAAAACTGTTAAAAGTCAGAGGAACATTAAAAAGCATCGGAGGGGCCTGGCTCGTGGCGGCTTGCGTCCCGAGGACCGTCGGTCCGTTTTGGGACCAAGCCCGACAGCCTCCGGCTCTCTTGGATTACAATCGAGTGAATGCGGGCGGTTGCTATTCCCACGGCCTGCGCCTATAATGCTTGACGGGTGGACGTGGCCGGTTGGGTCGGGCGTTTTGCTTGTTTCGTCGCGCCGGAACGGCTACGGCGCTTTTCCGTCCACGGCTTCGTAACCATTTTTGGAGGTGGAAGGGATTTCTCTGCGTCAAGACCTGCGCAACATAGCGATTATCGCCCACGTTGACCACGGCAAGACCACGCTGGTGGATGCCCTGTTTCGGGAGGGAGGGGTTTTCCGGGAGAACCAGCGGGCGCCGGAGCGGCTGATGGATTCGGGGGAGTTGGAACGGGAGCGTGGCATAACCATTCTGGCCAAAAACGCGGCGGTGCAATACGACGGGGTGAAGATCAACCTGATCGACACTCCGGGGCACGCTGATTTCGGCGGTGAGGTGGAGCGGATCCTGACCATGGTGGAGGGGGCATTGCTCCTGGTGGATTCGGCGGAAGGGCCCATGCCCCAGACCCGCTACGTTCTGCGCAAGGCCCTGGAAGCGGGGCTGTCCCCGCTGGTGGTGATCAACAAGATGGATCGTCCAGACGCGCGCCCGGCGGCGGTCGTCGATCAGGTGTTGGAGTTGTTCATGGATCTGGGAGCCCAGGAAGAGCAACTCGACTTTCCCGTGATCTACACGTCCGCCCGGGAAGGATGGGCTTCTCGGGAACAGGGGATCAGGGGAAGCGACCTGGATCCGTTGTTCCAAGCGATCTTGCGGCATATCCCCTCTCCCGGGGGCGATCCCGCCGCGCCGTTGCAACTGCAGGTCACCACTTTGGACTACGACGATTATCAGGGCCGGATCGCCATCGGGAGGATCGCCCAGGGGAAGATCAGGGCCGGGGAAACGGTGGCCTTGGCCAGGGATGGAGAAGTCGTCGAACGGCCGCGCGTGGCCAGGGTCTTCCTGGCCAAAGGCGTGGGCCGGGAGGCCGTGGAGGAGGCCTTGGCGGGCGACGTGGTGGCGGTGACGGGGCTGGCCGGGATCAACATCGGGGATACCATAACCTCACCGGACGATCCGGTGCCCCTGCCGGGCATCAGGGTGGATGAGCCGACCCTGGTGA
>JAJZBP010000021.1 GCA_021798855.1 Bacillota bacterium | reverse complement strand
CTCCCAGGCCGACCGATTCCAAGGCGGCCACCGCCCGGCGGTGCCGCTCTTTCGGCGATGCGCCGGAATACAAAAGGGGCAGTTCCACGTTTTCCAGGGCGCTGGCCCGGGCGAGGAGGTTGAAGCTTTGGAAAACGTAACCCAGGTTCTTGTTGCGGATGGCTCCCAGTTGGTCGTCGTTCAGGCGCGAAACCTCCTCGCCGTCCAGGAGGTAACGGCCGGAATCGGCCACGTCCATGCAACCGATGATGTTCAGCATGGTGGATTTGCCGGAACCGGACGGCCCCATGATGGCCACGTATTCGCCCTCGACCACGACGAGGTCGATGCTGCGCAGCACGGGGACTTCCACGTCGCGGGCCGGGTGGTAGGTTTTCGTGATGCCCGACAGGGCGATTACTGTTTTCATCAGCCGTGCAGCGCCCGGAAGAATTTCGGAGCCCCGCCGCCTTTGGCGCCGCCGTTGCCGCTGCCACCGCCGTTGCTGCCGGGGAGGTAGGCGTAAGCCAGGATCTTCTGACCGGAGCGCAGGCCGGAGGTGATCTGGACGTCGTTGCCGTTGTAAAGGCCGGTGGAAACCGCTTTTTTCCGGTAGCCGTCCTTGCGTCCGACCACGTAAACCGCCGGCTGAACGCCGGTCAAGAGGGCGGTGGTTGGGACGTAGAGGGCATTCTTGGCCTGGGCCACGGTGATGTTCACGGTGCCGGTCATGCCGGGAACCAAGGTCACGTGCAGCGAGGGGGCGGGGAGGGAAACGGTGATCTGGTACTGGGTCACGTTTTGGGTGACGGTGGGCGAGGTGGAGACGGCCTCCACCCGGCCGGGGATGGAGTCGGCGGGATTGGCGTCGGGGACGAAGACGGCCGCCTGCCCCACCTGCACCTGGGCAATGTTGGCCTCGCTGACCTCGGCGTGGAGTTGGAGGTTGCCGCCGGTCGGCACCAGGGTCACCACCGGCGTGGCGGCGGTGACCACGTCGCCCACGGTGTAATTGACGGCGCTGATGATCCCGGTGAAAGGGGCCGCCATGGTGGCTTTGGCGGCGTTCAGCCGGGAGGAGGCCAAACCGGCCTGGGCCTGTTCCACCGCGGCCGCGGCGGCCGCCACGGCCGCCGGGTCGGGGGGCGCGATGTTCTGGTTGTACTGGGCCACCGCCAGGTCGTGGGCGGCCTTGGCCTGGGCCAGGGAGCTCGCCAGCGAAGCAAGGGCGTTCTGGTCGGAGAGCAGGTTGGTCTTGTCCATGGCCACGGTGGCCTCGTCGCTCACCACGGTCTTGGTTTGGATGGGCTGGCCGTTCTCGAACCCGGCCAGGTTTTCCGCCCCGGCCAGAGTGTTTTGGTCGTTTTGCAGGCTCTGCTGGTCGGCCTGGATCTTGCTTTGGTCGTCGGCCTGACTCTGTTGGTTGGCGGCTTGGGCGGCCTGCCAGGCGGCGTCGGCCTGCTCCAACTGGGCCTTGTAGGTGGCCAGGGTCTGGGGACTGATGGATTCGGTCAGTTTCTCCAGGTTGGCCTTGGCGGCGGACAGGGAGGCCTGGGCCTGGAGCACGTTCTGGTCCAGAAGGGAGGCGTCCTCCTTGGCGATCACCTGACCGGCCGTCACCGGGTCTCCGGGTTGGACGTTCAGGTAGGTCAGGATGGGTGTGGCCTGGCTGGCCGGGAAAGTCAGGTTGACGGTGGCCGGCTGAACGACCGTGGCCGGCGCTTGGGCGGTCTGTTGGATGGTGCCGCGCTGGACGGTGAAGGTGGGCAAGGTTTGGCGGCTTGCCGCGGGAGCGGCGAAATGGAGGTAGGCGCCGCCCGCGACGAGCACCGCGACGACGAGGATGCCTACCTTCACCAACAGGGGCGCTTTCCTTACTTTGACCGACATGGGCTTGCCTCCTCTATGAACTTTAGTGCCTTAAATAACATTATAATAATAACCGACGGCGGTCAAAAGACAACGCGGATAGTGTGATTTCTTTGTAAACTGATCCGGGTATTTTTTGGTTTTGGCAACGGAAAAGGGTTATGGGGGAATTCGTCGAAAAGCTTGTTCCTTAATGAAGAAAAAAAGCGAATGGAGAGGGTTATTGCTTGTTGACCAGGGATGTTCGCAATGCGTTGTTCGCCGGTCTTTTGTTGGTCGTCTTGGCGGGGGGGGGATTGGGTTGGTATTTCCTGGCCTCTCCGGCAGGACATACGGTGAAAGGGCGGGCGCCGTCGGCTACGGGTAAGCCGGCTGAACGGGGGAAGACCAAAACGGCCCCCAGCGCCGCCAAGGCGCCCCCAAACAAACAAGGGGGTTCTGGGAACAACCAGGTGACGTCGGCGGTTTATGCTTCCGGTTCAAGCGTGCCGGTCGCTCCGCCCGGCTACACCAAGGGAACGGTGGCGGCGCGAAACCTGCCGCCGGCCGGCGGCATCCGAGGGATCTTCCTCACGGGATATGTGGCCGGGTCGAGCCGGATGCCGGGGCTGATCACCCAACTCAAGGCCGCCGGAATGAACGCCGTGGTGATCAACGTCAAGGATGACGCCGGGAACATCACCTGGCAGATGAACCTGCCGGCAGCCAAGGCGGCGGGGGCGGATTCGTCCCAGATTACGAACATCGGCGCCCTCCTGAAGACGCTGAAGGCGAACCACATTTACGCCATCGGGCGGATTGTCACTTTCAAGGATCCGGTGTATGCCGCGGCGCATCCCGGTCAGGCGGTGCAGGCCGCGGGCGGGGGTCTTTGGCATGACAGCATGGGGGAGGCGTGGCTGGACCCGTATAACCGGGCCAACTGGCGCTACGTCGTGGACGTGGCCAAGCAGGCGGCGGCCGTGGGATTTCAGGAGATCCAGTTCGACTACGTTCGTTTTCCTGCCGACGGGAACCATGCGGGGCTCGTTTATCCGGATTACACTTCGCGGGTGGTGCCGGCGGAGGTGATCAGTTCCTTCCTGCGTTATGCCGACCGGAAACTGGCGCCCTACGGGGTTGAGGTGGGGGCCGACGTCTTCGGTCTGGTGACGGTGGCTCACAACGACTTGGGGATAGGGCAGGAACTCCTGCCGGTGGCCGGGGCGGTGAACATCATTTCGCCGATGACCTACCCGTCTTTGTACGCGAACGGCAGCTTCGGCTTGGCCAACCCCGCCCTGCATCCGTACACGGTAGTTTATAAGAGCGTTCACACCGCTCGCCTGCGGCTGACGAACGGTCCGGCGGTGGACTTCGTTCCCTGGATTCAGGACTTTTCCCTCTGGGGGGTGAACTACGGGGCCGCCCAATTGCAGGCCCAGGTGCGGGCGGTCAAGAACGCCGGCTACAACCAGTGGATGGTGTGGAACCCGGCCTGCGTTTACAATATACCCTGATTCGGACCGGGCGGCGGGTACGGGCGGCGGGTACGGGACCGGGCTCGGGGCTCGGGCTCCGGGACCGGGCTCGGGCGGCGGCTCCCCCCATTTGGGGGGAGTTTTGCTTACGGCGGCGTTCGGGTCACAGTTCGCGCCGATCTGCGCCGGTTCGGCAGGATTCGGGCTTCGGCGGCCAGAATTATAACAGGAATCATCTTGCGATTTTGAGCTATGGTTTTAAGTTCGTCGGTTCCTTGGCTGTGGTCGGTGTGTTGGCGCAAATTGGGGGGAAGCGGGGGACAACGCGGCCAACGGGGACGGAGGCGGAGGAGGACGGCCGGAATGGATGAGCGCGTGAAGAGTGTGGTGGAGGAATATCGCCTCCAGATGCGCCGCGGCGCGGTCTGGCTGTACTTGGGGGCGGTGGCGGGGGGGATCCTCTGGCTTTTTTTGGTCAAGCCCACTCCCGAGACACCATACCTCACGGTCGTCATCCTCTCGGCCCTGGGCACAGCCGCCTTGGCGCGTCTTTTGCCGTGGGAACGCTGGCGGCCCGAGGCCTACCTGGGCGTGTATCTCCTGGCCAGCGTCCAGGTGGCCTTGGTGGTTTGGATGGGAGTCCCCGCCGGCGATCTTTTTTTCCTGGTGGCCCTGGTTGCCGGCCTGCGCTTTCAGGGTTGGTATCTCGCGTTCGCCGTGGCTTGGTTATTGTTTTTGAACTACCTCGAACTATCGCCGCTTGATTTCCTGCTCCACGGCGTGGTCATCGTCTTGATTGTCTTCTTCGCCTATTACCTGCTGGCTGCGGTTCGCCGTTTGTCGCACCACCTGGAGGTGCAGGTGGAGGAGCGGACCGCCCAATTGAACTTCTCCTACGGCTTGGCCGACCTGTTGAGCCGGCCCGGCGACCTGCCGACCCTGATGACCGAGGCTCTGCGCCGGCTCGTGGCCGAATTGGGCCGGGGAAAGACGGGATCGGACGAAACCGGCGCGGCGGTCTTCCTGTTGGACAAGACCGAGGAGACCGTCCGTCTGGTGGCCGGGTGGGGGTTGCCGGCGGGGTTGCCGGAGGCGAAGGAGGAGATGGCGGCCACCGGTTGTCCGGCCGGTGCGGCCGCCCTCTCCGGAGAAATCGTTCGGGTGGGCGCCCCCCGGGCTGGGCGGGAGGGTGACCACTGCGGCCTTTGCGCCAAAACCCTGGCCGCGGGGTGGTCACTGGTGACGGTTCCCCTGGTTTCCGATGAGCGGCGGGAGGGCTCACTCCTGCTTCAATTGCCGCCGGCATATCCTTTCGCCGAGGAAGAACGCTTATTCTTGTTGTCCTTGGGGAAAAGCCTGGGTGAAGCCGTTCACCACGCCCGGCTGCGGGACGAATTGGTGGCCCTGGCCAACCACGACGCCCTGAGCGGCCTGCTCAACCACCGGGAGTTTTGGTCCCGGCTGCGGGAAGAGGGGGAACGGGCCGCCCGTTATAAGCGTCCCCTTTGTCTTTTACTCTTGGACATCGACCACTTCAAGCGGATCAACGACACCTATGGCCATTCCCAGGGGGACCTGGTCATCAAATTCCTGGGACAACTGTTGCAGGAAAACTGCCGTGCCTCCGACGTGGCGGCCCGGTACGGGGGCGAGGAGTTCGCCGTGCTGTTGCCGGAGTTGGATCAGGTTGGGGCTGCCGCAGTGGCGGAGCGTCTGCGACAGGCGCTGGACAGGCAGGCCTTTCTCCTCAAGGGGAACACCGTTGCGGTCACCGTCAGTATCGGGGTGGCCACGCTGGACGGGGAAACGGGGGACGCGGCCGGCCTCCTGGAAGCCGCGGACGGGGCGCTTTACGCCGCCAAGGCCGCCGGGCGCAACCGGGTGGAGGTGGCGAAAAGGGAACCTGTCGAGGTGGCCGAATCGCGGTGATGAGGCGAATTTTCCGTGTTTCCGCGTCGTGTTTTCGCGCCATGAGCGGCCCCCGCCGGTTCGCCAACCTTGCCGGCCGGAGGGGGGGACGGTCCGCGCCAATGAACGCCGGCCGGGAGTTGGAGGAATATCGGACCCGCCTGCGACAATTCGTCGTTTGGTTGTATGCCGGCAGCGTCCTATTGGTTCTGGTTTGGCTCACTTTCTCGGTGTCACTTTGGCAGGAGCCTTCCATTTTAGTCTTGCTTGCCGTCTCGCTGTTCACCGCCGCCGTCATTCATCAACTGCCCTGGGGGAGGTGGCCTTCCGAAGTTTTCCTGGTGGTCACCGGAGTGGCCTCGGCCCAGATCGCCACCGGGGTGTTGCTGGGACTGCCCGTGGAGGATCTCTTCTTCTTCGTGGTCTTCATCGCCGGCCTTTACTACCGCGGCGGGGCTCTGGCGGCGGCGGTCGGCATGGTCGCCCTGGCCAACCTGCTGTTCACACCCGCCGGCAGCCCGCACTTCTTACTGCGCGTTGCCCTGTTCGCGGTGGCCGCCGTGCTGGCCAACCAACTCTACCTGTCTTTGCGCAATTTGGCGCAGGAAATGGAAGAAAAAGTGGAGGAGCGCACTCTGGAACTGTCCATCGCCTACGGGGTGGCCGCCCTCCTCAGCCACCCCGGGGAATTGAACGGTTTGTTGCAGGCTGCTTTGGATTACCTCCTGAGCGGTTTGGGCAAACGGTGTGAGGTTGACCCCACGGGCTGGATCTGCCTCGTGGATCCCGCCACCAGAAAATTGAGGCTGGCGGCTGCGAGGGGGCCGGCGGGGGACGTGGCTGTGCCAGGAAGGGAGTTTTCCTTGGACGAATGTCCCTGCGGGGTGGCCGCCGCCAGGGAAAAAGACTCGCTTGACTGCCGGAATGCCTTCGGGGGCTCCTGCCGGTGCCTTTGGGGAATAAAGCCGCAGGCCGGGGAACGCTGCCGGATCGTGCCCCTGATTTCCGAGGAGCGGGTCGAGGGACTGCTCTATCTTGCGGGGGATGCCGGCAACCTCGATGGGGAGGGAAGATTTCCAACCTCGTTGGGTTGGACCCTGGGGATGGCGGTCTACAACGGACGGCTGCGGGAATTGGCCGCCGGTTTGGCCACCCACGACGGACTCACCGGCCTTTTGAACCATCGGGAGTTCCGCTTCCGCCTGGAAAAAGAGGTGGAGCGGGGTTTGGAGGAACGCCTTCCCCTGTCCCTCTTGCTCCTCGACCTGGACCATTTCAAGGAGGTCAACGACACTTTCGGCCACCTGGCCGGGGACGCCGTCCTTGAGGCTTTGGGGGGTATCCTGCGGGAGGTCAGTCGTTCTTCGGACGTGACCGCCCGCTACGGCGGGGAAGAATTCACCGTTTTGCTGCCGGGGTTGGAGCGGGCGCAGGCGGTCGCCGTCGCCGAACGCCTGCGCCGAATCGTGGAGGGCCGCCCCGTGCCCGTCGGGGAGACGACCGTGCCGGTCACGGTGAGCGTGGGTGTGTCGTCCCTGGGTGGGGAGGTGGCCGGCGCCGTGGGTCTGCTGGAGGCGGCGGACCGGGCGCTTTATGCCGCCAAGGTGAGCGGGCGCAACCGGGTTGAGGTGGGATAGGGCAAGCTCCTCGGTCGCAGGCTGCGTCTTTTGGCTTCGACGGCGTTCAAAAACCACGCGGTGGGACCGAACCTCAGTGGGCAAAATCCTACCAAAGACGGGCGAAAAATCCGAAGGGGTTCTCAGCGGGGCGGAGAAAGACTTAGAGAAAGCGCGTTTTTAGCCATTGTATGAATTTGCCGAGATCTCCGCCGGACTTTACAAAAGGCCGCGCAGGGTCTAAAATGAGGCCATATATAACAGTGACGTCACTATTACGTTTTCCCAGCAAGACCGATCTTGGATCCAGTCTCGTATAAATTCGAGGGGGGTTGAAGGGTCAAATGACGCCAAGCGGTTAACGGCGAAGAGCGGGGGGGCCGGTTGCGGCTTTGGCCGGGAAACGCCGGCGTGGTTTGCGTCCGCAGGCCTGAGCTCGTTGACAAAGGTTTTGGTGAGTGGCTGGGTTGTTGCCGAAGCAAACGTAAACTTTCCGGCGCGGCCGCCGCATTACCCCTAAAGCGGCATGGTGCTCCGCGCAGGATAATATAACAGTGACGTCATTATTATGTTTTGCTTCCCGGCGAATCCCTGGATTTTCCCGTGACGTCGGCTCCGTTGTCGGCTCCATGCCCGGCCTCACCGGGGCGGGCAATAAAATCTTTGAGGGAGTTGAGGGTTTAGATGGCGAAACTACTGGACGGCAAGGCGGTGGCGGAGGAGATTCGGTCCGAACTCAAGCGGGAGGTTGCGGCGTTTCAAAGCAGGGCTCACCGCGCACCTGGGTTACGGGTGGTGGCGGTGGGCGAAGACCCCGCTTCTTATGTGTACGCCAAAAACAACGAGCGGAATTGCCGGGACGTGGGGATCGAGTTCGATACCGTGCGCCTGCCCCACAATACGACCCAGGACGAACTGTTGCGTACTCTGGAAGAGTTGAATCAGGCGGCGGAGGTGGACGGGATCCTGATGCATTCGCCGCTGCCGCTGCCGCTGGATCAACAAACGGCGGTGCTGGCCATCGATCCCGGTAAGGACGTGGAGGGGCTGCACCCGATGAATCTGGGCAACCTGCTGTTCGAACGCGCCTGTTTCATCCCCTGTACGCCGGGAGGGGTGATCACGCTGCTGCGCCGTCACAACGTGCCGCTGGAAGGGAAAAGAGTGGTGCTGGTGGGGCACAGTCCCATTGTGGGGAAGCCGGCCATTTTCCTTTTCCTGAACGAGCGCGCCACGGTGACCTGCTGCCACCAGTGGACCGCCAATCTGGCGGAACAGACCAAAGGGGCGGACGTGTTGGTGGTGGCCGTGGGCAAGCCCGGCCTGATCCGGGCGGAGATGGTGCGCCCGGGGGCCGTGGTTGTCGACGTGGGCATCAACCGCCTGGAGGGAAAGCTGGTGGGGGACGTGGATTTCGCCGAGGTCTCCCGTGTGGCCTCCTGGATTACCCCGGTGCCCGGGGGGGTCGGTCCGATGACGGTCAGCACCCTGCTGCGCAACACGGTGGAGGCGGCCAGACGGCACGCTTGGCTGAAGGTGGCGCCCCAGGCCAGTTGAGGTGGAGCGGGCTAATTTGTGCGGATCAAGGCCGGTAACGGCGAACTTCCACCCCCGGACCGTTGGAGGTGAGGGGACAACATGCCCGAGCTTGGAGGCTTGATCCGGGAACTGGAAGGTTCGGGCGTGCCGGTACGCCGTTGCTACGGTTGTCGCAAGTGTTCCGGCGGTTGTCCGATCAGCGATCTTACCGAACGGCCACCGCACTGGGTGGTCCGGTCAGTGCAATTGGGGCGGACCGAACTGGTGCGGGGAACCGGCGTCCTGGAACTGTGCACCAACTGCGGCACCTGCGGGGTGCGTTGTCCCAACGGTATCGCCGTTGGTGAGGTGATCAATGCCCTGCGTCGCCGTTTCGGCGAACCCGGACGCTCGGGAGTGTTGCACCGGGGTTTTATGCGGCAGGTGGCCGGCCGCGGCAGGGTCCACGGACTGTTCTTGGCGGGGCGTTACGTTTTGGAAACGGGGACTTTCGCGGAACACGGGGGCCTTGGGGTGCGTCTTTGGCGCCACGGCAAGCTTCGTCTGCGAACGGGAACCCCGCGTGGCGCGGCCAGGCGGGAAGTGGCGGCGCTGTTCGGGAGCGGGGGCGGTGAAGGCGTGTGAACTACTACCCCGGATGTTCCCTGCATGGATCCGCGGGAGAATACGATGCTTCCGTACGGGCGGTCTGCAGCCGGATGGGTTGGCCCCGGCGGCTTATTACGGATGTTTGTTGTTGCGACCGAGGGAGGTGGCCCTCGACGATCCTGAACAGCCGCGGTTGATGGAAAAGCTGCTGGCGGCAATGGGTGCCCGACCCGTGGCTTGGCCGGAACGGATGGACTGCTGCGGTGCCGGTCAGGTGCCGGCCGTTCCGGCAATGGTTCACCGCCAGGTGAACCGGTTGGTGGGGTCGGCCCGGAACGCGGGCGCTCGGGCCATTGTCACCGCCTGCCCCATGTGCCAAAGCAACCTTGACGCCTATCAAAACAGCGAAGGGATGCCGGTTTTTTACCTGAGCAAGGTGGTGGCCGGAGCGCTGGGAGCCGAGGCGGATTCCTTCCTGCGGCGTCATCTGGTGCCGGCGGAGGGGTTGTTGTCCGGTGCCGTCTGAGGTGATCGGCGCGGTGCTGGTGGTGGGCGGTGGCATCGCCGGTATGCAGGCGGTCTTGGATCTGGCGGACGGTGGCTACACAGGGTCCACCTGGTCACCCGGGAACCGTCCCTGGGTGGCCGCATGGCCAGGTTGGACAAGACATTTTCCACCAACGACTGCGCCATGTGCCTGTTGGGACCGCGCATGGGCGCCGCCGAGCGCCATCCCGACATCCAACTGCTCACCCTGAGCGAACTGACGGATTTGGAAGGGGAATTGGGACACTTCACGGCCAACGTGGTACAGGCGCCCCGCCGAGTGGACGAGGATCTGTATACCGCCTGCGGCAACTGCTGGAACAAGTGTCCGGCGCGGTTGGATAATTCCTTCGATTTGGGCCAGGGCAAGCGGCGTTCCGCTGGTCTTTTTTTTCCCCAATCGGTGCCGGCGGTGCCGCACATCAACCCGGCGACCTGCCTGTACTTGAGAAGAAGGGCAACTGCCGGCTGTGCGAGGGAGTGTGCGGACCCGGCGCCATCCGACTGGACCAAGAGGAGCGGAAAATGCGGCTGGAGGTGGGGGCGGTGGTGCTGGCCCCCGGTTTCGACCTGTTCGAGGCTACGGCGTGGGGGGAATTACGGGCACGGCGTATACCGAAACCTGCTGACCTCCATGGAGTTGAAGCGTCTCTTATCCTCCTCGGGGCCGACCGGGGGTGAGGTGCGCCGTCCGGCGGACGGCCGAACTTTGGTGTGTTGGTTTGCCGTTGCGGCACCAACATCGCCTCGGTGGTGGATGTACCTCGCGTGGCGGCTTTTGCCGCGGGCTTGCCGGGGGTGGTGGAATCGATTGAGGTTACCTATGCCTGTTCCCAGGGCACCCTTACCAAGTTGCAGGAAATGGTGCGGGAGAAGGATCTGAACCGGGTCGTGAACGCTTCCTGCAGCATCCGTACCCACCTGGCCCTCTTTCGGGAGGCTCTGCAGGAAGCGGGCGTCAATCCCTATCTGGTGGAGATGGCCAACATCCGGGACCAGTGTTCCTGGGTCCACGGCCAAGCCCACCGGGAGGCCACGGAGAAGGCCGAGGATCTGGTGGCCATGGCGGTGGGGAAAGCGGCGCAACTGCGACCTTTGGTGACCGGAAGCATACCCCTGGAGCGCAGCGCGCTCGTTGTGGGGGGAGGCGTAGCCGGCCTGACGGCGGCGCTGGAGTTGGCCGAACAAGGCTTCCCCGTGGAATTGGTCGAACGGGACGACGATTTGGGTGGAAGTTTGCGGTGGTTGCACCACACGGCGGAAGGCGCCGACGCGGGGGCCTATTTGTCCAACCTGTTGCTCGCGGTGGAGCGGGCGGGTATCACCGTCCACACCGGTACCACGGTGGAGGGCGGCATGGGACGTTTCCACAGCCGGCTGCGCCGGGGCGGGGAAACCTGGGATATTGAATACGGCGCGGCGATATTGGCGACCGGCACACAGGTGTTGGCGGACCCGGGCCACGGGCACGGAACGGATCCCCGGGTGCTGACCGCGCGGGAACTGGATGAGCAACTGCGGTCCACGTCCTTTCCGGGGGCCGCCGGACATTGCACCGTTTTCCTGGCTTGCGTCGGTTCGCGGGAGTATGGTCGCGCCTACTGCAGCCGGACCTGTTGTTCCCAGGGGGTTCGCCAAGCGCGGGAACTCCTACGGCGGGATCCGACCGGCCGCGTTTACGTGCTCTACCGGGACATGCGCACCTACGGGTTCTGGGAGGAGGAATACCTGGCGGCATGGGAGGAAGGCGCGATCTTCTGCCGTTTCACTCCGGAGGATCCGCCCAGGGTGACGGCGGGGGAGACGTTGACCGTGCAAGTCACCGACGATATCTCCGGCCTATACACGGAACTGACTGCCGACCGACTGGTCCTGCTGACGGCGGCGGTGCCGGCCACGGGGTCGGCCGATCTGGCGGGGGCGGTTATTTTCCCGCGCACCGCCGGCGAGGCGGCGATCCAAGGCCGGGGCGCGGCGGCGCGAGCCACCGCCCTCTTGGCTCCGGGGAAACTGGTGGTGGGGGGGAGCGTGGCGGTGGTGGACGAGGCGCGTTGCGCGGGCTGTTTGACCTGCGTGCGGGTGTGCGCCTAGCGGATACCACGCATGAACGCGCAGGGCAAGGCCGAGATCGACTCCGCCGCTTGCCACGGTTGTGGCACCTGCGTCGCGGATTGTCCGGCCGACGCCGTCACTATCGGCTACTATGAGAACCGGGAATTGAACGGAAAGCTGGAAGGACTGTTCATGGGGAGGCGATCGGCGTGAAGGAGCGGGAGGCGGTTCTGGTCGCCTTTTGCTGTTATTTCTGCGCCTATGCGGCGGAGGATTTGGCGGGCGGGTGGTGGAGGTTCCCTGCAGCGGACGGGTCGAGCCGGCCCTGCTGCTCAAGGCTTTGAACGATGGAGCCGACGGGGTCATGGTGGCCGGGTGTCTGGAGGGGGATTGTCACTTTTTGCGGGGTAACGTCCGCGCGCGCCGCCGGGTGGAACGATTGCAGCGATTCCTGCCGGAAATGGGCGTGGAACCGGGGCGGGTGGAGATGTTCAACCTGTCGGCGGCCATGGGTACGCGTTTCGCCGAGATCGTGACGCAGATGACCGAGCGCCTGCGGGAACTGGGACCCTGGAGGCGGGGACCGGTCCGAGACGAAGAAGTGGGAGCATGATCATGGCGGAGGCGAAACCTTTCGCCGAAGTGGCGGCACGACTGCGGGATGGCCGGCGGATCTTGGTCGCGGGATGCGGAGGTTGCGTGGCCGTGTGCCAAGCGGGAGGCGAACACGAAGCGCAAACGCTGGCTGAGGGCATCCGGCTATGGGGTGGGAAACAGGGTCGGGTTTTGGAGGCGATGGCCACTGCGGTACCGCGGCAGTGCGAGCCGGAGTGGGTGGATTCCTTGCGGGAAGCGGTGGCGCAAGCGGATGCCGTGGTTAGTTTGGGCTGCGGCGTGGGGGTCGGCTTCCCGGCCGAGGCCTTTCCCCAAGCGTGTGTTATACCGGGACTGAATACGATCTTTGGCGGTGGTACGGTTTCGCCGGGGGTCTTCGAGGAACGATGCGCATTCTGTGGCGACTGCGTTTTGGCAGATACCGCCGGGATTTGCCCCGTGTCCCGTTGCGCCAAACGTTTGGCCAACGGTCTTTGCGGCGGCTCCAGCGATGGGCGCTGCGAGATTTCGTCCGATTTGCCGTGCGCCTGGCAGATGATCTGCGAGCGGTTGGCTGCGTTCACCCCACCCAAAGACTGGTCCAGGGCCGAGAACGGCGGGCCACGCCGAATCCGGCGGGAGGATCTGTTCGTATGAGTCGGTTGGAACAGGTTTTGGCGGCGGGACAATTCGCCGTCACTGCGGAAATCGGACCGCCCAAGCACGCCGATCCCGGCAAGATCCGGGAACTGAAGGAGGCTCCCGGAGTGGCCGGCGTACACATCAATGGCCATCGGTTGGGAGGAAACAGTTCCTCGGGTGGTGGAGGAAGCGGGATTGGAGCGGGGAAAAGTCTAACGGTCGAACGGGAAGACCTGCGGGCGCCGGAGGGATTGGGACGGCTGCGTCGGCGGTTCAACCCCGTGGCCTCCCGAATTCCGGCAAAGTTACCATGGGCGGTCTTTGTGTTTCCTCCACCTTTCGTCTGGAAAGGGACAATTGATTTTGTGATCTCAAAGCCAACTCGGACCGATTGACGGGGGAGAGAAGGGAAAGCCTCTTCCACCTTTCCAAACGGTTGACGATCGTTTGGAGGACGGCGAAAGAAACGGGCCCGAGATCGGTGGCGGGCCGGTGTCGGTGGCGCAGGTGTCCCAGGTTGACCTGGCCCAGGGCGGGCAGGCCGAAACGTTCCAAAAGGTCGATCAGTAAGCCGGCCTCCACTCCGTGGCCGGTGGAAAAGGGCATCTGCGTCAGGGCGGCCCGCCTTCCGGCACACTGGCCGGACAGGGGTTGCAGAAATCCGGCCAGTTCGGGGAAAAAGAGGTTGAGCAGGGGCCTGGCGGTAAGTTCGGTGACCCGTGCCCGGTCTCCGGCCACCAGGTCGTCTCCCTCCCCCAAAGCACGGGACGAATAGCCCTTAACGTATTGCAGGCGCGGCCGTACCAAGAGAGGCCCCAGGAGACTGTGGACCAGCGACGGGCGCGGATCCAACAGGTCAGTGTCCAGCCAAACGACCAAGTCTCCCGAGAGGACGGCCAAACTCTTCCAGAGGGCCTCTCCCTTGCCGTGTCTGGTGCCGTGCGCTGGTAGGATATCCCGATGACGGTAAACGGGAACTCCCAAGTCCCGGCAGACGTAGGGGGTTTTATCGTCGGAGCCGCCGTCGAAGCAGACGATCTGGTCCAGCAGAGGTATTTCATTCATCAAAGCCTGTTGCATCGTCTCGATGATCGGACCGATGGTTTCTGCTTCGTTTAAAGTGGGAAGTCCCAATGAAATGGTTGCTCCGGCACGTTTTTTCAGGGTGAGCAACCGCTCGGGATCGAACTCTTCATCACTGAAGGTGTTTTCGGCAAACCAGCGGTCTATTCCTGAGTTGGACTGGGCGGACGGTTTTTGTAGCCACAGGGGTAGGCTTTGCGAGGCTTTGACCACGATGGTTCCTCGTTCCGGGGTGAAAAGGGGCTGGATGGAGGCGAAATCCCAAGGCTTGGCCGGAGCGCCGACGATCAGCAGGTCATAGTTGGCGGCGGTCGTGGTGATGGCCTTGTCCGGCGTTTCGGGAGTGAGGACGGTTTGGAAGAAGAAGGAGGGTGACCCGGACGCTCGCTGCACGGCCGCTCTCTCGCCGTGGGGGTCGTTTTTTGGTTGCGCGGTGTCCCGGAAGACATGGAGAACCGTCAATTCGGCTCCTTTCTCCTGCGCCAGGATGCCGCCGATTTTGATGGCCAGTTCGGCATTCGGTCCCCCCCGGACCGCCACCAGAATGCGGCGCAGAGGGGAGGGTAATCCCGAGGCCAGAACCAGATCCGCCGGAGGTTCGGCCAGCAGGCGTGACGGCACGGCTCCCGGTGTAAGGGGATCCAAACCGACCAGGAGAAAATCGCCTTTCTCGTCAGCCACGGCTCTGGTCAGTTCGGTCTGGATGTTCCTTCCGACCAGGATCTCGGCGGTGATCTTGGCGTTTCCATGGGCCTGGCGGACGAACACCAATTCGTCCATCTGCTTGCGCCGTCTGATGGCCATGGCGGCGCCGTCACTCAGGGGCAGGTCTTCGGGAACCTGAATCACGCTGGTCACGGCAACCTTGCCGCCGGCGCAGAGGGCTACGCCCAAATCCAGCAGTTCCGAGTCTTCTTCCAAACGGTTGCTGGCCACGACGA
>JAJZBP010000309.1 GCA_021798855.1 Bacillota bacterium | reverse complement strand
GCCCTGCTCACCCTGCTGGTCGCGGGGATGATCCTGGCGCCGCTTCGTTCCCGCGGGGAGCGGCGGCTGGTGGAGGAATACCTGAAATCGGCGACGGACGGTGAGGACCGGTGAAAAGAGCGGGAAGTCTCGCCATCCTGTTCTGCCTGATCGCCTTGGGTTTGGGCGGCGGGCTGACTCTCGCGTCCACTCCTCCAACGGCTGCCCCGGTGGTGGTGGGAGAGACAATCCTGGTGGTGAAGGCCGGCGGCGACCTGCATTTTCTCGATTTGGAGAAATTGCGCGGGGCGCCACCGGCCGGAGGAAAACAATCGCTGCCGCCGGGGGCGCAAAGGGTTGTGGTCAAGCGGCGTGGGAACTTCCTTTCCGTCTCCTTTCAACTGCCGCTTTCCTTTCGGGCCTTCACCTGGCTGAAGACCTTCCCCTACGCGGTGGAGGGGCACTTGAGCATCCTGACCGGTCCGGGGGTCCAATTGCCGGTGATCATCAACCAGGTTTTCTTCTCCGCGGGCACCCAAAAGATCAACGGCCTGAACTTCGCGACCTACACCACCATCAAACCGATCGGGGCCGGGGCGAGTATCCCCATCAACCTGCAGATCAACGCCGCCACGGAAATATCCCCGGCCGCCCGGGCGGCCGGAAACCTGCTGCTGGGGTTTCTGGCGCTGGTTTTTATGCTCGCCGCAGTCCTGGTCGTGTCGGGGCGGCGCTCCTGGGGCCTGCGGGAAAACCCCGAGACCCTGCGCCGGGAGGCGGACGAACTGGGGGAGGGTCTGCGGACCGACCCGGCCGAACGGGAGGGCCGGCGCCGGCTGGGCGAAGTCCTGGCCGGTTTGAAAGAAGCACGCCGTGTTTGAGGTCAGCGGGCTCAGCAAGCGGGGTGGCTATCGAAACATCCTCTCCGGGGTGAGCCTGACCCTGGACCGGGGAGAATGCCTGTTGCTCTTGGGGCCGAACGGCGCTGGAAAAACCTCGCTCCTGCGGGTCTTGGCCGGGATCTCCCGTCCGGACGGAGGACGGCTGCGGATGAACGGCGGGGCGTGGGACCGGGCGCAGATCGGCTTCACCTCCCATCGGCCCTGCGTCTACGAGGGACTGACGGCGCAGGAAAACCTGGCTTTCTTCGGGCGGCTTTACGGGGTGCGGGACTGGGCGCGCCGCGCCGACGAGTTGTTGACGGACCTGAGCCTGTCCCTTTTCCGGCATGAACCGGTGCGCAACTTCTCCCGGGGGATGCAGCAACGGTTGGACTTGGCCAGGGTACTCCTGCCCGACCCGTCCCACCTGCTCTTGGACGAACCGTACACCGGCCTCGATCAGGCGGGTTGCGCCGTTTTGGACACCCTGCTGGGGGAGCGCCTGCGGCAAGGGGGCGGGATCGTCGTCAGCACCCATGACCTGAGCCGGTTGCCGAGCCGGGGAAGGGTTCTCTTCCTCCGGCGGGGCCGGAAGGTGGCCGAGTTGTCCGACCGGGACCTGCGGGAAGCGGAGATCCGTTCTTTTTACGCCGCCAACGCCTCCGGCGGGGAGGGAAAGTGATGGCGCGTGGCGTATTATCCATCCTTTGGAAGGAGATTCGCCTCGAGTACCACACCCGCGGCAGTATTCCGTCCATGCTCCTTTTTCTGGGGCTTTTGTTGCTCCTCTTCGGTTTCGTCCTGCCGGCGGGAGCCACGACCGAAACGCTGCCGGGAATCCTCTGGATATCCATTCTCTTCAGCGGTATACTTGGACTTGGCCGGTCCTTTCGCCGGGAGATCCCCTGGGCGCTGCTCCTGGCGCCCGTGCCCCGCAGCGCCGTTTTCTGGGGCAAGTTCGCCGCCAACCTCCTCTTCTTGCTGGTGGTGGAGGCGGTGACCCTACCCCTTTTCTTGGCCTTTTTCAACCTGCCGGGGCCCGCCGACTGGCTGGAGACGGTGGCGGCCCTTTTGCTGGGGACAATTGGGATGGTGGCGGCGGGGACCCTGGTTTCCGCCCTGACCGCCGAGGTCGCGGGGGGGGATTTCCTCCTGCCGCTGTTATTGTTTCCGCTCTTGGCGCCGGACTTGGTCGGCGGCATCCAGGCGACCCTGGCCGGTTTCCGGGGGGACGCGGTTGGCTTTTGGCTTTGGGCCAAGATTTTGTTGGCTTACGACGTGGTTTTCTTGACCGTGCCCGGTTTCTTATTGGAATTCATCCTGGAAGGGTGAAAGAGGTGGGTGGGCGGCCGAGATTCCTCGATTGGTGGTTGTGGGTCACCGCAGCGGCGTTTTTCGCCCTGATCTGGGACGCCTTCCTGGTTGCTCCCGACGTGCAGGGGATGTTGATCACCCAGCGGATTTTTTATTTCCATTTCGGGGCGGCCATTGCCGTGGCCCTCAGTTTCACCGTTCTCTTCGTGGCCAGCGTTGGGTATCTTTGGCGCCGGGAAGCGCGCTGGGATGTGCTGGCCCTGGCGGCGGCCGAGGTTGGAGTGGTCTTCACGGCCGTGGTGCTTTTGACCGGGACCATTTGGGCCAAGGCCCAATGGGGGGCCTGGTGGACTTGGGATCCAAAGCTCACCACCACGCTGATCCTGTGGTTTCTGGAGGTGGC
>JAJZBP010000020.1 GCA_021798855.1 Bacillota bacterium | reverse complement strand
AATGCCGCAGACCGCGCTGGCGATCAGGGGATGGGCCGCCCAACCGAGGGTTTCCCGGAAGGACGAACCGAGAAACCTGGCGCCTAGCGCGTGGGCGTAGCCCCAACCGATGAACAGCGCCGCACCGACGGCGGCCACCGTCCCGTAGTAGCCGAAAAGGCGGGTCAGGATTACCCCCAACACCACTATGATCGCCGTCACCCCCCAGGAGGCGTAGACGTTGATTTCCGGGTGGCCGATCCCGTTCAGGACGTTGAGCCCCAGATCGGCCAGAATGAAAAGGACGTAGCCAGGCAAAACGAGCAGCACGGCCTCCGCCGCCGGCCGATACCCGGTCCCAAGCCAGAGGCTGACGAAGGGAAGCACCAGGGCGGCGGTCAGGGCCAGCACCGGGAAGGACACCATCGCCAAGTACTTGATGGCGCGCAGGTAAAAGCGCAAGACCGATTGCTTCCGCTCTACGGCGTTCAGAGCGGAAGCAACCGGGGCCACCAGGGGCATGATCGCGAAGGGAACACCCCGGATTTGGCTCAGGAACCTGTTCGCCACCCGGTAGTACCCCACGTCCTGCAGGTTCAGGTAAGTGGCCATCAGGGTGATCGGCAATTGTTCGCTGAGGACGGCCGCGAAACCGACAAACTGCACCTTGAAGCCGAAATTGAAAATCATGGGTAAGCTGCCGGGCCGCAGACGGGACGGCCACAAAGAGAACGCCCTCCAGCGGCGGCGCAACAACACGGCCGTTAGAACCAGGGCGAAGACCGCCGCCGCTATGGAATTCCAAAGCATTCCCTCGACCCCCAGGCCGGCCCAAAGAACCGCCACCGTGCCGATGGCCCCCATGACCTGAGTGAGCAAGGCAACGGTCGCGGACAGATCCAGCCGGTGGAGACCGATTAAAGCACGCTTGATCGGCACCGTGCAAAAGTTTAGGACGAAGGCGACCAAGGTCAGACCCAACAGTGCCGGTTCGCCGCGCGATCCGAGGAGGCGAAGGATCGGCCCGCGCAGGGCAAAATAGACGACCAGACTTCCCGTGATGCCCAAAATTGCGTAGGTTGCCAGCATCGTGTCCAGGAGGCTGGCGGCGCCGTTCTCGTCGCCTTTGGCCATCATCTCGGCCAGGTACTTGGACAGGGCTTGGGCCATGCCGAAATCCAGGAGCATCAGGTAACCGCTGACCATGTTCAGCACCCCGAGCAGCCCGTAGTTGGCCACTCCTATTTTCCACAGGATGAAGGGAGTCAGGAAGAAGGAGATGGCCAGACCGAGGGGAATGCGGACCACACTCGCCATCCCGCTGTGCAACACCTGCCGGCGCGATATGGGCGCGCCTGAACCACCCCCTTCCCCCACGCTGCTCTCCGCGTGCTTTTCCAGCACATTTCACCTCCCCCCGGACTCCCGGCGTCAGGTTCCAAGACCCGACTACGGCATTAACCATTCTCGTTCCGCCGCCAGCTTCTGTCCCAAATCCTGCAGAAAAGAGTCGTTCAATCTCGGCCAGGCAAACTTCTCCACGCTTCCCCTGGCCGCCTTGGCCAGTCTTTCCCTAAGTACCGGGTCGTCGTGCAGCCGACAAATGGCCGCCGCCAGGGCCTCCGGATCGCCCGGAGCCACCAACAGGCCGTTTTCCTGGTCTTTGACCAAGAGGCGCGACCCTTCCAATTCGGAAGCGATCACCGGTTTGCCCATGGCCAGGTATTCCAGCATTTTGATCGGTATCGCTTCCGAGTTGCCGTCCCCGGGCAAAAACGGATACAGGCAGACATCGCTCTCATTTATGGCCGTCAAAACCTCGGCGTGGGAAATCCTGCCCGGAACCTGCAGCCAATCACCCCAGCCCAACTCCGCCCTCAACTCCGCCAGACGCGGCTCGAACAACCGGTAAACCGGCCCCGCCAAACTGGCCTGCAATTCGGGGATACGCCTGCGGGCCAGGGCCAAGGCGCGGAGCATCGTTTCGGAGCCCAGTTCTCCGGCAATGGCTCCCACATAGAACACGCGAAAGTTCCCCCCATGCTCCCCGCCTCGGCCCACGGACACTTCCAAATCCACTCCGTTGGGGAGACAGACGAGGCGGCTGCGTACCACTTGATAGTCGCGCAGGAGAAAGGGCGCCAGCCCGGTGTCCGCGTCGACCCCCACCGTGACCACCACCGCCGCCAGGGACAGAAACCTGCGCAGGCACCAGACGAAGGCCCGTAGGGAAACGGCCTTGAGGCGGCGACCTTTCCGCCAGTTCTCGGCGGCCGGCACCGCGTATTGCTCTTCCGGCAAATCCAGAACGTCGGCCACCCAGGTTCCGCCGGAACTGGCGTAGACGCCGCCGACCATGGCCTCCGGACCGTGGAAGGTGTAGGCAACCGTCGGCCGCCCGCAGGCGCTGCGTCCAAGCAATTGGCCCAAGGCCCAGCCTTCGTACGCCCCGAGGCGCAACAGTTTCAAGAGAAAAGGCCCTCCCCCCCCCGTGGCCACCGGCCCCCGCAGGATCTTGACCCGGTCGGCCAGCGGCCCCTCCACCACGGCGTCCCGGGGAAGCAAGAGGACGGTCCGGTATTTTCCCGAAAGGGACAAAAGCCGCTGGTAGAAGGCCGCGTTGGGAATGTACGGCACTTTCCGGGGCCAGATAACGACAACCGTGGGGGTAAATTCTTTTTCCTTTGCTCGGTTACCGCTCTTTTTCCCGGCCAACCATCTCTCCCTTTCCGCCTCTCCGACGGCCAGGCAAATGGCCAGGAAGGGAGCCGTGCTGGCGGTGGTGAGGCCCAACATGAGCAGGCCCAGCAGGGAGAAAACCACCATGCAGGCGACGGTTGCCGCCAGCGGCCAATTGTCGTCGTCGCGGATGCGTTTGGCCATCACCTTCGCCGAGTTGCGGAAAAAAGCCAGCAGGAGCCAAAGGAAAAACAATAGGGCCGGACCTCCTAGCTTCCCCAAAAACATGGCATAGTCGTCGTGCCAGTTCCGCAGGTCAATCCTTTGTCCGTCGCTGGGGACGGTGTAGACCAGGTTGGCGCCCAATCCGGCCCCGAAAAGGGGATCCCGCAGGAACATGCCCACCAAGGCTTTGGTCTCAGCCAGACGCCGCTGGAACGAATCGGTTTCGTAGAGGCGGGTGACGGTAGACGCCAAGAGCGACCAGGGAAAGGACGGCTTGACTTTACCGGTTGTCATTGAATGCGGTATGGTTTTGACCGCCGGCCTTACGGGACCGGATGGAGCGGCCGGTGGGGACTGCGCGATTTCAGCAGGCGGAGAGGATTTGCCGGGCGTACTCCGGGAGACCACGATGGTGTGAGGCGGTCGAATCACGGATGCCATCGCTTTCCAGCCGGGCACGCCGAAAATGATAAAGAAGGATAATACCCCCGCCACGCCGCCGGCACCGACCCAGGCCAACCAGGACAACGGCTTGAGGCGAAAGCCGAAGGCCATGGCCAACAGGGCCGCCATTCCTAAGGCAAACGCCCCCCAGAAAGTCCTGGTCAACACCAGCAACAGCCCGAACACTCCGATTCCAACCAACGCGGCCAACGGCAGGTTCCGCCAACTTCTTTTCCGGTTGATGGCCGCCGCCGCCAGAATGGGTAGGAAGGGAAAATAGTCTTGGGGCACGACGCCGAAAGGGCGGTACATCCCCTGTCCGGTGACGCCCATCCGTTCAACCCCGTTGGTGTTGATGTCCAGGGGAGCCGCCCACCCCGCGAGGGCGGAGTGGGTTGCGTAGATGACGGCTCCGGTGGAACCGAGGAAAAGCGGCACCAACACGCAGAGCCAAAAGAGCCGGCGGTTCCCCAGGTAAAGGTCCGTGGCCGGAAAAACGAGGGCGTAGTAGGTCAAACTCACTCCGTCCATGTACCAGCCGTTTCCTCCGTAGGCGATCAGACCATGCGCTGCCCCGATGAGGACCATGCCCAGGAACAGTAGGAGGGGCAGTTTGGTTCCCTGCAGGAGATCCCGAAAACCCGCTTTTTGGACTACCCGCTTGACTATCCAACCGGCCACCAGTCCGAAGGACAATATTTCACCGGTGGTCAGGGAAAAAGCCGCCCCCGGCAAAAACAACTGGTAATAGAAAAAGCTCTGCAGGAAACAAAGGAGCGCCAAAGCCCAGTAGGGAGCGGCAAAGGCCAACCCAATCGCCGCCGCCGCCACGGCCGTGAAGACCGCTCGCGCGGTCACGTGGCGGGTTGCCCGCGCCAATAGGTATGCCAAGTTCTTGCCCTCCTCTCCTTCTCATAACCGTTCCGTCCGAGACGCCACCTGACCTGGTCGGTCAAAGCCCATTCATTCGGGTGGCCGAATTCATCCTTGGGCCAACGGACGATTATCTAACACCTAACATCATTCGGCTCTGAGCTTGGACAGGATTTTCCCTGCGGATTCCGGTTTGCTCCAATACCAGACCGGATGGACGCAGGCATAAACGTTTTCTCCCCGCTCGAGCAGCCGGCAAAAGCACTCCGGCTTCCACAGGTAATTGCTGTCGCTGGCAAAATTCCGACCACTGTTGAATCTCTGCTCCCCGGCTTCGTAGCGAAAACCTGCCCTCCTCCATAGGTCGTCGGCCAATTCACCGTTCAGTTTTGGCCGGTGGATGGCGAGCCCCGCAATTTCCCGTCCGACCGCCATCTGTAGAATTTCCCGCTCGGCCACCAATTGCTGCCGCAGGCCGGTGCCTTCCTGGGGTTCGGCGTGCAGTCCGATTTCGAACCCTCGGGTTGCCAGTTCCCACAGGACGGCCATGGAGGACCGGGCCAGGGCGTTGTACCCGTTGGCCCGCAATCTGATGAAGAAAGTCGAGCGCACCCCCAATTTTACTTCGATGGTCGCCAGCCGCCGGGCCCACTTCAGACTCACATCCACGTCGTGACGCAGCAGGCAACTGGGCTTCACCCCGGCTCCGTCCGGTTGGTCGGCCAATTCCGCAAAAGTCGGGAAGCGATAGCCTTTATCCAAAGCCCTCCGCAGGTTCTGTTCGTAATGCGCCGCTGAAAAGCCACAGGGCACGTCGGCGCCAGGCTCGTCGGAACCTCCCATTCCTTTTCTCACCCCTCCATCCCCGACCGCAAAATTTCCCCCGCTTCCCGCCCCACGTTCAGCAGCAGATCCACCACCGACAGGTCCGGGACGAACCCGGAGCCGGTTTGGTTATAAGTCGGATGGACGTACTCCTGCCAGGCAATCCCGATCCCCGCGGCATGGAAAAGGTCCACGTCCAGATATTTCTTCCCGCCCACCCCTGAAAGGTACGTTGATGCGCCCAGCCGCTTGGCGAGGTTGCAAAGCAAACGGGTTCCCTGACCCACTTCGTCCAATTCGCTGGCCAATAAAAGTTCCGTATCGATGTTCAATTGACCTGCAACGCTCCGGATCAGGGCGATATTGCCCTCCGCCAAGCGGTCCCACGGCTGGGCGTATCGGGCGGTGATGAGGGCCATGACCTCGTCCAAAAAAGGAGTTCCGGCATAAGCCTCCTGCAACGCGCGCAAATGCGCCGCCTGCCAGGACGTGTCGGCCACCTTGACATCCTTGATTTGTTGCCCGAAATTCCCGGATGTCCGGACCGGCACCGTCAGCCATCTGGCCCCCTCCAGCCTGCGGATGCGGTTCCGGTTGGTCCAATTGTTCTTGGAGTAGGCCACGCAGTCCAACAGGACAAAAATGTCTGCCTGGGCCATTTTGGCGAAGTAACGCAACCCAGGCAGGTAGTTGGGCTGGTGGATGGCCACCACGCGGCTCATTTTATCATCCCCGCCGCCACTTCCACCGCCTGGGCGATTCGCTCCAGGTCACCCTCCGCCAGGTGGGGATGCACCGGTAGCGAGCATACTCTAAGCGCAGCTTCCTCCGCGACTGGCATTGGCTGGTTTGCGTGTTCTTCCCGAAAGATTGGCTGTTTATGCAAGGGCAGTGGGTAGTGGACGGCCGTTTCCACCCCGTGTTCGCCCAAAATATTCCTAAAAGCGTCTCTTTTTGCTTCGTTTTCCAATAATACTGTGAACTGATGGTAGGAATGAACGGTCTCGGAACGGGTGGCCAGCAATCGGATTCCCGCCAATTTCCCCAAGCGCTTTTCCAAAAATGCTCCGTTGGCTCGCCGTTTGGTCAGCCGCCCTTCCAGCTTCTTTAACTGAAGCAGGCCCACGGCTGCCGCCAGATCGGTCAGCCGATAATTGAGGCCCAAGATGACGTGGTTGTATTTGCCCTCCATTCCGTGGGACCGGAGCAAACGCAAGCGGTGAGCCAAATCCGGATCGTTGGTGGTCACCATCCCCCCCTCGCCTGTGGTCATGTTCTTCGTCGGATAGAAGGAATAACAGACCATGTCCGGCAGGCAACCCACGTCCTCCCCGCGGTAACGGGTTCCGTGAGCCTGCGCCGCGTCCCAAACCACCTTCAGGCCGTGTTTTTGAGCCATGTCCCCCAGTCGGTTCGCGTCGCAAGCATTGCCGTAGAGATGAACCGGCGCGATGGCCCGCGTGCGCGGCGTAACTTTGGCTGCGGCATCTTGGGGATCCATCAGCAGGGTATCCGGCTCCACGTCCACAAACACCGGGCGGGCGCCGCAGGCAACGGCGGCCGTGGCCGTGGCCGCAAAGGTGAAGGCCGGCACCAGGATCTCGTCCCCCGGCTCGAGAATGGACCAATAGGCCAAGTGCAACGCGGCCGTTCCCGAGCTGACCGCCACCGCATGTTTCGCCCCGCAGAACCGGGCAAAAGCTTCTTCGAATTCCTTCGTAATTGGCCCCTGGCGAAACCCACCCGAGCGCAGGACTTTCTCCACCGCCTGGACTTCGTCTTCTTCGATGACCACCCGTGCAATGGGTATCTTTATGCTCATCAGCAGTCCCCCTTCTGGATTCCAACGCAGCTGAGCAGAACCTGCTCCAAATCTTCCAGCAAGCCACGGCGGGCAAAATGTTCCCGAACGAAGGCTTGCCCTTCCCGACCCATCTCCCGACATCTTTCAGGTGACCCGGCCATTTCCAGCAATGCATCCCGCAGGGCCTCGGGATCCTCCGCCGGAACGCTGATCCCACCCCGACTTTGCCGCAATAGATCGTCCGTGTCACCGCTGCCCGCGTAAACCATCGGCAAACCGCTTCCCAGGTAATCAAAGGTTTTGTTGCCGAGAACATGATCCCACAACTTGCCTTTCCCGTGCAAACTGACACCGACGTCGGCGCACCGGCAATAGTCGGTAACCTTTTTCCTGGATAACGCCCCCAGGAAACAAGCGTTGACACCCTCGTCCCGGCAGAATTTTTCGTATGCCCCTCGCCTTTCTCCATCCCCCAGAAGCACAAATAGCATCTTTCTCTCTTCCCGCAACAGCTTGGCCGCCCCGAACAACGTCCAAAGATCCACCGTCTGCCCCATGCTTCCCGAATAAAGCACTACGAAATACTCCCGCCACCCCAATGCTTCCCGGTTTAATGGTGACGTGTCGTCCTCAAAGAGCACTTCCTCATAGCCGTTTGGAACCACGGTGATTTTCCCCTCGGGGATGCCTTTCGCCGCAATAATCTTTTTGATCCCAGGTGTCACCGCCACGATCGCGTTGGCCCCCCTGTAGGCCCATTGCTCCAGGGCCAGGTGCCAGCGAACCATGGTCCCCTCTCTCAGATAGCCCATCTCAAGCGCATCCTCGGTTTGCATGTCCCTCACCTCCTCAACAAAACGAGCACCGCGCAGGCGGGCCAAGAGCAGGGCAAACGGCGGGACGGTCGGCGGGGGGGTTGCTCCCAAAACGACATCCGGGTGGTCCACCCCCAGGCCGACGGCAAAACCCAGCACCGCCAGACCTAAAGAATAAAGCAACCTGCCCAAGATACTGCGGCGGTAGTCGCCGGGCGTCCAGACGCGGATCACCCGCAACCTTTCCCCGTGCTCCTCCACCGTCCAAAGACGGCAAGCGGCTTTAGAAGTTTTCCCCGTCATATAATTAGTGCCGGTGGTCACCACGGTCACCCGGTGGCCTCGACCGGCCAAGTGGTTGGCCACCTGCCAACTCCGCAGGAGGCCCGGTTCATCCGGCGTGGTGTAGTAGGCCGTGAAGAATAGGATGTGTTGTCCTCGTTTCAACCACCCAGCACCTTCTCCCCCAGGATGTCCGCGATGGCCTTGGCCCTACCCGATTTGCCGAAGGGGTTCGGCCAATTCCTGTCCCGGCTCAGCATTTCCTCCGCCGCGGCCAGGATCTGCTCTGCCTTCTGCCCGGAAACCAAGTTGGCCCCGGCCCGTTCGGTTTCGTGCCATTCGGTATAGCCGGATAAGGTGACACAAGGAACCCGCAGGATGCTGGATTCCTGAATCGTCCCTCCGGATTCGGTCATTACCAGCCGCGCGTTACCCAAAAGAGTAAGAAAGTCAAAGTATCCCGCCGGCGGAATGCGCGTCAGTCCGGGAATCCGGTCAACCGTTTCCGTAAGGCCGAATTCTCCCAGCCGCAACACGGTCCGCGGGTGGGCGGGGAAAACGATGGGCAGGCCGCTGCCGACGGCAACCCGCCGGACACCCTCGATCAGTTCGGCCAGAACCTCCTTGTAATCCACCGTTTCCTCACGGTGCATGGTGAGCAGAATGTAGCCGTCCGGCTGTATCCTCAGCCGCTGCAGGATATCGCTCTTCTCCCTGGCTATAGCCAGGTTTTCTTCCACGGAGTCGACGATGGGTGTCCCGGTGACGAAAATCCGACCCCTCACCTTTTCCCCTTCCAGGTTGGAACGGGCTTCCTCGTTGGGCGCGAACAGGTAATCCGAAATGTGATCGATCATAACCCGGTTGTGTTCTTCGGGAACAAGCCAATCGTAACCTCGCATCCCCGCTTCTTCGTGGCACAAGGACACCTGAAGTTTCCGCGCGGCCAGGGCCCCGGCCAAATTGCAGTTGGCGTCGCCGCCCACCAGCACCCCTTTTGGTTTCTCTTCCAGCATGATTTCCTCGATGCCGCGCAGCATCTCCGCCGTTTGCGCCCCGTGATATTTATAGTTCGGCGTCGTTTCGATGCGGTAACGCGGCTCGGGAATTTGCAAATCCCGAAAAAAAACGCCGTCCAATTCGTAAGAGTAATGTTGTCCCGCATGAAGAAGGAAAAAAGGAATCTCTTGGCGAGTCAATTCCCGCATTACGGCCGATTGTTTGACTAGGCTCGGCCTTGTTCCAACCACGACGCAAATTTGCCTTGTTAATTCATCGGACCTCAGGATCTTCAAGTTACTCAAACTTTTAACACCCCCTAATAAATGTTCCGAATGACATCTTTAACGTCAGCGATGATTTTCCCCACGTCCGTTTCACTCAAGCTCGGATAAATGGGAATGGACACGCCTTCCTTAAAGGCTTGGGTGGCCGCCGGAAAGTCACGGTCCGCCAGGCCAAGCATGCGGTGCAAGGGATTTAGAACGCCCCGCCCACAGGTTACCCCCCTTCCCCGCAGTCCGGCGGCGAAAACATCCCTCCGGTCTCCGGGAACCCGCACCATGAACCGATAGTAAATGTGGCCTTCCGATTCTGCCGGAAGAATCAATTCACAATCTCTCCATGCCTCCCGGTAAAGCTGGGCGATTGTCCGCCGCCGCGCCAGAAAGTCCGAAAGGCGCCGCAGTTGAACCGAACCTACGGCGGCATTGAGGTTGCTCATTTTATAGTTGTAACGCAGGCGAAACTCCTCGTGCCCGGCGGTGGAGCGCAGATCCCGGCAACAATGTCCCCAATCGTCTCGGTCGGTGAGCACCATCCCTCCCTCAACGGTTGTCAACACCTTGGTCGCGTAAAAGGAGCAGACCGCCAGTTGTCCCAGACGTCCCAACGCCGGTTGCCCCGCTCCAAAGCTCTGCGCCAGATCCTCGATCACCAACATCCCAAGCGCCAAAAATGGTCGTGGATCGGCCGGCTCACCGAACATGGACGGGAGGATCACGGCCTTGACCGCCGACCCGAACCTCCGCTCGGCATCCTCAGCCGACATATTGTAGCCGCCCACCTCGGAATCCACCAGCACCGGCGTGGCGCCGACATAGTGCACCGCGTTCAGCAAGGCCGGGCAGGTGTATGTCGGCAATAAAACTTCGTCCCCCCTCCCCACTCCAATGGTCAACAAAGCCAGGTGGAGAGCCGAAGTCCCGCAGTTGGTTGCAACCCCCTGCGCCCTGCCCAAGAAACCGGCCACTTCATTTTCGAACCCGGCCACCGCCGGCCCATCGGCGATCTTACCCGAAGAAAAGCAGGCGGTCGCTGCCGCAATCTCATCTTCTCCGATGGTCGGAAGCGAATGGGGAATCGGCTCCCTTCTTCGCCCGTTTATTCCCGCCGCTGGAATCTGGCCAAGCCCGTTCGCCCCGGATTTGGTGCTCATCGCTATTTGGGTTCTTACGGCGAAGCCTTTGCTTGTCATGCCTTCTCCTCGGCCTTGATGCCGCCGGCCGCATTATCCGCCTCCGAGAGCAAATCCGCAAACCCACGCAGCATTTTGGAGGTCTGACTCTCCCAGTTGTATTGCTCACACACCGCTTTGTAGCCCAGTTCCCCCAGCCTGACCCCCCTTTGAGGCTCCCTCCACAACCCGCAGATCGCCTCCGCCACGGTTGCGGCCTCCGGCGGATCGGCGTTCACTCCACAGCCAACCTCCTGAACCAAACGATCCAAAGTTGAAGCCACCACCGGCAGGCCGAAGCGCATGTAAGTGGCGCCTTTTCTCATATTCCCGGCACTCTGATTTTCGCGCCACTGGTACCGGTTTTCCATGCGCTCAAGGGATAGTCCCAACGAACTGCTGTTCAGCAACGGGGCCAATTCTTCGTACGGACGCCACGGGAAAAAGGAAACCGCCTCCCCCAGGTCGAGTTCGCGCACCAAGTCCTCCAGACCATCCGCGTCGTGGAGCAGATCCCCAACCAACAGAAGTCTGGCGTCCGTAAATTCTTTCCTGACCATGGCCATCGCCCGCACCGCCTCGAAGACTCCTTTGGCCCTGCCGATCCCGCCTATGTAAACGGCCACGTGGTTGGACAGTCGATTCGCCCGTTCGGCCAAAGGCACGGCCTCATCCCACCGCACCGGCGGGTAGTTTGCCAGGACCAGCACCTGGTTCCCCGGCCTTTCGTAGCGTTTGCGCCATCTGTCGTCCCGGGAGGGGATCGTCAGGATCAGTTCGGCGACGGATGCCATTTTCAACTCGAAGAACCCGAACAGACCGCCCAGCCATCTCAAAAATCCGGGTAGCCGTTCAGCGAAGTTCTGACCGTAAAACTCCTGGGAATTGTAAACCACCGGCGCATGGGAGCGCAAACGTATCAGGATCGCCGCCGGCAAAAGGGCCGGATGGGCGCAATAGAATATGTCGAAGCGTTCACGTCCGGCGCGCCGCATCACCAGTACCACGTCCACGGCGGCCTGAAGAAAAAAGCCGACCAGCCCCAGGCGATCACAAATCCTCCCGACCCATTGCGGACGCAACTGGGCGGTGAACGCGGTTGACACACGATAGCGGGCCTTTTTCAGATCCGCAATGATCAGCTTCGTCCTTGGGTTTATCTCTTTTCCCCGGAAAGCAACAAAAATATGGCGATTCTCGCTGACCATCAAACGCCTCGCTTTAATATGCATTTTTTCTCACACGGTCAATTCGAAACATGCTATCCAATAAAGGTGCTTAGCCAAGGGGAACACGGCGGCCAAGTGCCGATCCAATGAGCTAAACAGCCACAAAGCGCCATTAAACCATCTCTCGTTTTTCCATAGAACGCGAAACGTGAACGCCGCCAAGGCCAAGAAATAAAAACTCTCCCAATGTATTTTTCGAAATTTGGTTGCCATTAAGGCAACATCACCCGGTCCCAAGGGTCTTTCCTCCTTGGTGCGGGATCCAGGCGTCAGCAGTCTATAGACGCCCAGAAAAGGATTCAACCTGAGGGGCTCCACGAAAATTGCCCGTCCCCCCGACCGCAGGACGCGCCTCACCTCCTCCAGGGCTTTGGCCACGTTCAGGTGATGAAGGATGGCCCCACCGAAGACAAGATCGAAGGAGCCGTCGCCATAAGCAAGCCGGTGGGCGTCCATTTGCACAACCCTGGCCCTATCGTCCCAACCTTCCCTCGCCACCAAATCGGTTAGAGCCTGGACGCGCGGTCCGGCGATCTCTATGGCCTCGATGCATTGTGCCCCCAACCGGATCATTCGCCGGATGTCTCCGCCCCCCGCTCCCAGAATCAGGACAGCCTTGCCCGTTACATCTCCCAGGATCGCCTCCACCCGCCGCATAACGACGGCATGGGCCTCACCGTCGTAAAAGATCCCCTGCTCCCGCCGGTAACCCTGCCGGCTCCCCTCAGCCTCATACCACCGGCGCTCCTCGTCCGCCCTGTCGCCGCTCAACCCGTTCACCTGCGGGATCCCCTGGCCGCCTCGTGAATCTCTTCATACAGGCGCACGACGTTCAACGAGTTGATGATGTCGTTCCACCCGTCCGGTCGGCGGACCCTTTCCAGGAAGTAGCGCAACTCCTCCACGAATATATTGGTCACGGGAAAATTAAATTGTGAATAGCCGGCTGGGTATGGCCCGGCCGGCTGCCGGCAGAACACCACCGTGGGCAGATAATCCAACAGGCTGGAATAAATGGAGCCGTTCTCTCCCTGTACCTCGATTGACTGCATGTAAGATGGCGTGCACAGATCGCTTTGGCACAAAACCGTGAGGTCATCCTTGCGAAATAGCCGCGCAATGGCCACGTCCTCCGCGTCGGCGTCGACCACCTCGCCGGCTATCAGCCGCTGTTTAAGCAGCGTGTCGCTCCAGATCAATTCCCCCCCATCCATGGTTCCAAAAAGCCATACTCCCAGGTCAATGAGGTGAACCATCATCTCGGAGATGGAGCCGCCCCCGCTTTCCATCTTGTGTTTCCACACAGCCGCGGAACCGCGCCCGCCGATCCGCAACTGGGCCATGTGCGGTTTGCCGATGACGTTTTGGTCGAGAAGCTCTTTGACGAACCGCATGGCTGGGTAAAAACGGAAAGGAAACCCCACCCAGATGAGCCGCTTGTTCCGCTCCGCCGCCCCGTAAATCTCGAAAGCCTCCTGGTGGGTTTCACAAAGGGGTTTTTCGGAAAAGACGTGCTTTTTATGCTCAAAGGCGGACAGGACGACCTCCCGGTGGCTGGACGTGGGGACGCAAACGTCGATGACCTCTATTTCGGGCGTCGAGAGGAGTTCGGCGTATGAACCAACCACCGGCACCCCGTGTTGCTCGCCGAATCGTAGCGCTCGGCCCCGGTCGGTGTCGGTGACGATAACTTCCGCCATTTCGAGGCGTTTGTAGGCTTCCATGTGCTTTTGCGCAATCTTGCCGCAGCCGACTAGACCTATTTTAACCATGACTTGGCCCTATTCTCCTCTCTGAGTTCCAATGGCAAGGGTCTAATTTCCCCGGGCTTCCCGCTCACGAGGGACCAGGGTGGCACGTCCTTGGTGACAACGGCACCCGCCGCCACCATCGAACCTTCCCCGATCCGCACACCCGGCAAAACCGTGCAATTCGCCCCCAGCGTCACGTTGTCCTCCAATATCGGTCCCCGCGGTTGATATGCGGTCCGCCGCCTCAAGGGATACTTGTCGTTGGTTAGAACGGCGTTCGGGCCGATGAAAACGTAATTCCCAATCCTGACATGGGTGGGAATGTAGGCATGGGTTTCGATCTTGACATAGTTCCCCAACTCCGCATAGCCGTCGATCACCACACCGCTACCTATGACCACATGGCTTCCAACCGTGGTTCGTTCCCGAACCAAGCTGAAATGACCGGTTTGGACGTCGTCGCCGAAGACCACGTCCGCGTAGACGATGCTCTTGGCCCGGATGACGCACCCTTCGCCGCAACGAAAGGGCGACAACGCGCCGGGTCCGTAAACCCATCCCACCACCGCCCCCGGCTGAATGAGGCAGTCTGCCGGCGTCTCTGTGATACATCCTTCTTCGCGGTTTCTCCCCAAGTTTTTAACGGTCGGCTCCTCCCGCCGCCGCCACTTCCGCTTCCACCATACCCGTTCGGTCGACCCGCCAGTTGACCTTGGGCAGCAGGACTTCCTCATCGATCTCCGCCTTGGCCTCCATGATTTCCTGCAGCATGGAAGCGACCAGGGTATCCGACAGACGATGGGGCTTCAACCCAAGGTCCAGCAGGCGGGTATGAACGGCGTTGTAGTGGTGACGTTCCATTTCCGTCCGCGGATTGGGGATGGATTCCACTTTGACTTTAATTCCTTTTTCCGCAGCCGTGCCCTTAACCAAATTGGCCAATTCCAAGACCGAGAACTGCTCGGTGAATTGGTTGAAAACCCGGAATTCGCCTGGTTGCGGCGGGTTTTTAACCGTTAAATCGATGCATTGAATGGTATCCTTGATGTTCAAGAAGCCCCTGGTCTGATGCCCTTCACCGTACACCGTCAGGGGGATTCCCGCCACTGCTTGGGCACAAAAACGGTTCAAGACGGTGCCGAAGGTGGCATCATAATGGAAGCTGGTCCGCAACAGCTTCGATGCGCTCATTTCCTCCGTCTGCACCCCGTAGACGACACCCTGATTCAGGTCGGTAACCCGCAACCCCCAAATTTTAGCGGCAAAAATCAGGTTGTGGCTATCGTGGACCTTGGAGAGGTGATAGAAGGATCCCGGCTGTTTCGGATAGGGCAACGTATCGCTGCGCCCCTTGTGGTTGACGGTGATGAAGCCTTCCTCGATGTCAATGTTGGGAGTGCCATACTCGCCCATGGTTCCCAACTTCACCAGGTGGCAATCGGGACAATTCTCCCGCATGGCCCATATCAGGTTGAGGGTTCCCACAACGTTATTAACCTGGGTTTCCCGCGCCGTTGCAACGTTGAGCATGGAAAAAGGAGCCGAGGGCTGTTCCGCAAAGTGGATTACCGCATCGGGGCGAAACTCACGCAAGACGGCGACAACATCGTCATAATCCGTCAGGTCTGCAGCATACGTGCCGATGGTCGTGCCTTTAATCCGCTGCCAATGGCGGGCGCGTTCGGAGAATGACGGAATGGCCCA
>JAJZBP010000308.1 GCA_021798855.1 Bacillota bacterium | reverse complement strand
CAAGGCCTTCCAACTGGTGGACAGCCTGGGGGAAAAAGACGCCGCCGCGGCCCTGCGGAATCTCCACCTGGAATTGCGCAGGGGAGGGAACGCCCTGGCCATCCTGGGCGGCGTGGCCTGGCAGTGGAGGCTGATGTTGGCCGCCAAAGGTTATCTGGCGCAGGGGTTGAGCGAAAAGGAAACCGGGGAGCGTTTGGCGGCCCATCCTTTCGTTGTCCGGCAGACCATGCACCGGGCCCGCAGGTTCTCCATCCAGGAATTGCGGGCCGGGCACGGGCAACTCTGCCTGGCCGACCGGGAACTAAAAAAGGGAGCCGATCCTCGGCTCACCCTGGAAATGACCATCTTGCGCTTATTGTCGCCGGAGCGGGGTCAGTCCTTGGGCGCGGGCAGCTTGCTCAAAACGAGGTAACTGAGCACCAAAACCAGGATGACCCCCGAGTAGATGGCCATTTGGGTGGTTTCCGCCCCCAGAACGGCCGGCGTGGGGATCCCCTGGGTCATCGACGCTTGGGTTTCGATGAGCAGGATCCGCCTGATGCTGGAGATGATGCCGATAAAAATAAAGGAATTGATGGGGAAAGCCCGGCGGCGCAGGTAGCAGAGCATGGTCCAAAAAAGCTCCAGGATGATGATCACGAACACGGCGTGGTCGATCACCTGAATTATGGAAGGGGACGAAATGTTGTGCAGGGACCAAACGGTGTAGCCGAGCATGGCGACGGCGGCCAAAAAGAGCAAGGCGGCCACCAGGATGTGCATCAGGTCGTTTAGGCGGAATAGAAGCTGCAGGATCTGCTTGCTGAGGTGGTGCTCCGCGGAAACCTCGGGTTGGTGGTGCAATTGGGGTTCCACATAATCACTCGTTTCCATAATAGGTGGCGGCGGACTGCGAAGGTCCGCCGCCACCGGATCGGAGGCTTCATTTGAAAAGGATGGGAGCGAAATACATCATGCCGGCGGCCAGAATGGATCCGACGACGACCAAAACGGCGGCGACGGCATTGAAATCGGACGGTGTACCCGGTTGGGAAGCCATATTAAACGCCTCCTTCCTGTTATGAGGAATAATTGCCTTGGGTTAAATTTAACAAATCACTCCATAGAAGTCAATGTCGCTTATTATAAAATAATTGAATTGATAAAATTGATTTAAATAATTAAATCAATAAAAATAATTTTTACTTATTGATTTTGTTGTTCTCTGGGTTCAGCCCAGCCTGTCCACCAGAACGGCTAACCTGCCGGCCACGTCTCGTTTCCAGGGCGCCTCCGGCAGGAAACGCAGGTTGGCCCGGACGAGACCGGCGGCGGCCCTGGCGGCGGCCGCGGCCAGGAGGACGGCCGCTACGTTGTCGTCGCGCACTCCCGACCAGACCAGTTCACGGGCTTCGGCGGCCAATTCCCCCACGGCGGCGGCCTTTTCTCCGATTTCCAGAGGGATCAGAGTGAAGCGCGGGCGCATTTCCGCCAGCAGTCGCTCGGCATTGCCCCCCTTGTCCTTGCGGAGTTGGAAGTGGGCGGCCACGGCGGTCCGGTCCTCTTCGGCCAACCTGGTCAGATCCCCCTGCCGGGCGGCGGCCGCCTGGCTCAGATCGACCAAGGCGACGGAGGCCTGGTTCTTGGCCAAGGTGATGCGGCAGACCTTGACCACTAGGGCCGCGGCCATGGCGGCTGCATAGGCGGCGGCCGACCCCGCGGCCGGCGAGGGCGACGGTTCGGCCAGGGCGGCGAGGAAGTCTTCCGGCGAGTTGTTTTGCTCTTTGGTCATTGGCTCAACTCCTCGAGGGACGATTGATCCAGTAGGATGATGCCGTCCTTGTCCGTTTCGATGAACCCCTTGGCGCGGAAATCGCTGATCAGCCGGGAGATGGTTTCCCTTGACGTGCCGATCAGGTTGGCGATGTCCTGGTGGGTCAAGGGGATCTCCAACCGGATGCCCCCGCCACCCGGCGAGCCGTTTTTGCGGGCCATGGTCAACAAAAGGCTGGCGAAGCGGGCCGGTGCGTCCTTCAGGCCGAGGTCGGCCACGCGTTCTTGCAATTCGCGGATGCGACTGGAAAGAGCCAACAGGAACTTGAGGCAAATCTGCGGGTGCTTTTCCAGCAGGGTGAAGAGGTCGGACCGTGGGATGATGCCGATGGTGACGTCCTCCATGGCGAAGGCGGTGCCGGGGATGGGTCCGCCGTCCAAAAGCGGTACTCCGGCCAGCACCTCGCCGCCGCCGACGATGTGGATGGTTTGCTCCCGTCCGGAGGGAGAAACCCGGTTGACCTTGACCTTGCCCTGCAATACCAGGAAAAGTCCCGACGACGGTTCGCCCTGCTTGACGACGGGCTTTCCCCGGGAGTAAAATTTTTCCCGCATGATGCTTTCCAAGGAGGCCAATTCGTTGTGATTTAAACCGGCAAAGAGGGGGATGGAAGCCAGAACATGGTTTTTCAAGGGCGGGTGTGCGCGACCTGCCGTGGAAAAGGTCGCCGCGTCCTCCTTCCGGGGGAATGTCAGGTTTTGTTGGACCGTTTGGCTAGGGATCTGGTGAAAAACTCTCGTAAACCGTAAATTCCGGGGTCTGGTCAAAAAGGTCCAGATGCTAGGCGCCAAGGAAGTGAGGCGTGAGGCGTAC
>JAJZBP010000307.1 GCA_021798855.1 Bacillota bacterium | reverse complement strand
GGACGAGGGAGTGGAAAGGTAATTTGTTGAGGGGCCTGCGGCCCGTTTTGGGACCAAGCCATAAACCTTTAGGCGTCCAATACTTAAACATTCGACCAGAATTGGCACCGTGCTTTGGCTGAAACAAGAATAGTTTTCCTGACGGGTTAACCGAATACTTACCGGGAGGATCCGCCGTAGCGAATAATCACGTTGATATTTTCTTCATCTCCGGAAGATTGGCATCATAGATGGCAAGTTCCATTCCTTCCGGAACCAAACATACGCCGAAAATGATCCCCTTCTTTTTTAAAGAACGATTTAGGAAGTTTACCACGTGGTAAAGTTCCGTTTTGTTGTCAAACCTTTTCCGCGCAATCAACGGCAACGATCCATGTCCGTTTTTTCGTTTTTCAAGCGTCGTTTCCAACACCTCCCTCCAAATTATACTACCCACCCCGACGGCTCAGCAAGCCGGAACGGGAGGAATCGCCGCATGGCGCAGCGAATTTTGCACAAACTAACCAACGCAAAACAACACCCCCGCCTTTTGGAGTGATTGCCAGTGAACGATTCTGCGCGCACCGACAATTTCCCAGCCTCGCCACACGTGCCGGATTCCGGTCAGCATTCCGGGCCGCCCGCCGGTTTTAAGGGCGAATCAACCCCCCCGGTGGTTCTGCTTGGTCACGGCAGCCGTTCACCCAAAGCCAATGCCGCGCTCGCCGGCATCTCCGCCATGGTCGCCGAACTCACCGGCTGGAACGTCAGCCACGCCTGCATGGAACTCTCACCGCCGACCCTGGACTCGGTGGTCGGCAACTTGGTGGAAAAAGGACATCGCCGGATTATCGTCATGCCCTTTTTCCTCTTCCAGGGTATCCACGTGCAAAAAGACATCCCGCAGATGCTGTCCAAGCTGACCGGCGAACATCCCGACCTGCGGGTGATCTTCACCGACAACCTGGGTATCGACCGGCGGCTGGCGGAAATCGCCGTCGATCGGATCAAAGCGGCCCTTACCTAGCGGTTCGGTCGCCGGGTTCACGCCGGCCCCTTCCGGCGGGAACCCGTAGCGACTCACCGCACCATCCCGTCGACGGTTACCAAGCCATACCCGTCGGCAACCAAAGTTTTCAGGATCGCCGGCAGCGCTTCGGCCACCACCGGTTTGGTGACATTCAACATCAAGACCATGCCCGGACGGGCAAATCCCAACACCCGGCGGGCCAGCAGCCCGGGGTCGGTGATCGCCAGATCCTGACCGCCCACGTTGTTCCAAAGGAGCAAGCTCAACCCGACCCGTCCGGCCTCCTTGATCACGGCCGCGTTGAAACAGCCGCCCGGCGGGCGGAAGAACCTCGGGATCCGTCCGGTCAGTTTGCGAACAAGCTCGACGGTGCGGGCCAATTGAGCACCCACCTGAACAGCCGAAAGGCGGCAGAGGCTTTCCCGGTTATAGGAGCGCACCTCCACCAGGTTGCCGGCGGCGGCAATCTCCTTAACCATGGCCGGATGGGCGGCGACATCCTGCCCGCTGAGAAAAAAGGTGGCCACCATTCGCTCATGCTTCAATTCGGCCAAGATGCGCGGAGTCCATTTCAGGTCCGGGCCACCGTCGAAAGTCAACGCCAACTTCCAGCGCGCCGGACCTGACTTTTGCGGTTTCGGTTTCGGAACCGAAACGGTGGCACCGGTGCCGATGGCCTCCGGCGGGATCAGTTTACCCAACACGACCCCACCGAAGACCTGAGGCGAGGCCGACGCCGGGGTGGACGACTCCGCCGCCGGCGGCGGAGTCACCGAAGCTGCGGCTGGGGTGGCGATGACCGGGATGGTCAGCATTTCCCCGGCCCTGAGCAGGTTGGGATCGGTCAGGCCGTCGGCTTGGCTGATACTGCCCACCGTCACCCCGAAACGAGCGGCGATGGCGGCCAAATTGTCTCCCGGTCGAACCATATAACTACGGGAAGCCACTTCGGTGCCCAGAGCCGCCTTCGTGGCCGGCCCGAAAACTCCGTCCGCAACCAGCCCCGCCCACCGCTGGAAAGCCTGCAGACCTCCCGAGGTCGCCGGGCCGAAAACTCCGTCCACCGGGCCGGACAAGAAACCCAGGCGATAAAGCCGCTCCTGCATGGACATGACCGCGGTTCCTCGGGCGCCCTCTCGCAAAACCGCCCCCGCCCCGGCGGCGCTCGCCAGGTCGACCCAGGTGGCCGTTCCGACCACCCCATCGGCGATCAACCCGCGGGATCTCTGAAAAGCCTCGACGGCAGACCGGGTGTCTTGGCCGAAAATGCCGTCGGTTGCTCCAGGCCCGTATCCCGCCGCAGCCAATTCTCCTTGAAGCGCGGCCACCTCCTCCCCCCTGGCCCCGCTTTGCAGCAATGGGTTGGCCAGGGCGGCCCCGATCCGGCAAGGCCCGAGCAGGCAGATGCCCACCATGACAAATAGCGCAACCCGTCTTTTTGCCGACAAAATAATAACCTCCCTGGGATTTAAGGTTAGTTTTTCCCGGGGAGGCTAAAATTACCCGTACGGCAAGTTCAGAAATTAAGGCCGATGATGCCGCCAATCCCTCCCACCAACGCCGCCACAGCCAAACGACGAACTTCAACAGGCAGGGCCAACGGCTCATTCCAAATCCAATG
>JAJZBP010000306.1 GCA_021798855.1 Bacillota bacterium | reverse complement strand
GCGGCCACGCCGGCCGGCGGAATGGACCTGGTCAACATGGTCTGCCGCTGGACCCGAGCGATGGTGGCCATGCGCCGCGGCCAATACGCGCAAAGCGCCCGCCTCTTCCTGGAGGCCGAAGCCAACCCGGACGCCGCGAGCCGTTACTCCTTGGGGCGTTTCTGCTGGATGGCCGACGCCCCCGAGGCCTGCATCCGCGCCGGCCAATTGGAGCCGGCCCGCCGTTTGCTGGCGGACCTGCAGGACGCCGCCAAGTCTTGGGAGCATCAGGGTCTGGATGCCGTCGTCCGCCGCGGCCTGGCGCTGCTGGAAGAAGCCGCCGGAAACCCCGCCGCCGCCGAGGAATCCTTCGCTCACGCTTTGGCCCTGCACCGGGAAGTGGACGAACCCCTGGAACGGGGACGCACCCTCCTGGCCTACGGCTCCCACCTGCGCCGCCACGGCCGGATGAAGGAGGCCAGAAACATCCTGGAGGAAGCCATCCTGATTTTTCAATCCTGCGGCAGCCCCCTCTGGGAAGCGCAGGGACAGACCGAGCGGCGGCTGGCGGGTGGCCGGCGCCGCCAGGAAGCCGGCGAGCGCTTGGGCCGCCTCACCCCACAGGAGTACCGGATCGCCGAACTCCTGAGCCAAGGGCGTTCCAACCGGGAAATCGCCTACGCTCTCTTCATCAGCCCCAAGACCTTGGAAACCCACCTGCGCAACATTTACCGCAAGCTGGAAGTTTCCTCCCGCCGGGACCTGCGCGCCCACTTTTCGGAGGAAGCCTGAATGACCCTCTGGGAAAGGGAAGGTGAACTGTTGGCCGTCACCGCCGCCCTGGATTCCGCCCGGGCCGGGCGGGGAGCGGCTTTGTTCTTTCGCGGCGAACCGGGTCTGGGCAAAACGCAGCTCTTAAACCATGCCGCCGCTGCCGGCGCCGTTTCCCACGCCGTCGTCCGGGCGGGCGGACACGAACTGGAACGAAATTACCCCTACGCCTTGGCTCAACAGGTTCTGGAGGGTATCCTGATCGCTTACGGAAACCGACTGGAGGAAATATCCATCGTCCCCGATTCCCTCCGCCTGCTCCTTCACCGCACCCTGACGCCCGTAAAAACGTCGTTTGACGGGGGACTGGAGGCGAAAGTCGAACTGACCCACGCCTTTTGGTGGCTATTGGGGAGCGTGGCCGAGCGCCGCCCCCTGGTTCTTTGCCTGGACGACCTGCACTGGAGCGACCCCGACTCCCTGGAACTGTTCCACTTTTGTATCCGGCGCCTGGCCCCCATGCCCGTGACGCTCATCGGAGCCACCCGCCCCTGGCCACCCGCCGCCTCCGAGTTGGCTCGCTCCTTGAGCCTGGACACCGGCGCCACCGTTTGGAACCTGCAGCCCTTGAGTCCCATGGCCGCCGCCGCCCTGCTGCGCGACCGGCTGGAAACCGAACCCGGGCCCGCTTTGCTGGAGGAAGCCCTTGCCCTGACCGGAGGCGTGCCCTTCTTCCTTGAGGAATTGGCCGATTCCCTGAAAACCGCCGGCGGCTCTCCCCCCTCTTCCCGCCGTTCCCTGATCTTGACCCGCCTGCGCGGCCTGCCCCCGGCGAGCCTGCGGCTCCTGGAGGTCGCCAGCATCCTCGGTTCGAGCTTCGCCGCGGGCCAAGCCGCCGAATTGGCCGGCATGGCCCCGGCCCAGTTGGAAGAAGCCCTGGCCCCCCTCCGGGAACTGGGCCTGCTTGGGCCGATGACCCGCTCCGGGTTGACCTTCGCCCACCCCCTGCTGCGCCATTGCCTTTATGAAAGCCTGCCGGAAGGGATCAGGCGGGCTTGGCACCAGAAGGCCGCCGACATCCTCCGCCTGCACGGGGCACGGGCTTCCGTCCTGGCCCCCCATCTGATTCTGGGAGCCGTGCCGGGCGATCTGAAAGCCTGCCTGTCCCTGGAAGAGGCCGCCGGGGAGGCCGCCGCCACCGGCGCCCACGCGGTGGCGGCCTCCCACCTGGAAAAAGCCCTGGAATTGGACCCTCCGGTCGCGATCAAAGCCCGGCTTCTCTTCGAACTGGGCCAGGCCCACCTGGGGAACGATTCGCCGCCGCGGGCCGCGTCCGCCCTGGCCCTGGCCGTCGACCTGGCGGGCACCGATCCGACCTTTCATTGCCGCGTCCGCCGCTCCCTGGCCGCCGCCCTGGTTCTGGGCGGCGACCCCGCCGCCGCCCGCCGCCAACTGGCCCTGGCCGTCGCCGAAACGGCGGACACCAACCCTCTGACCGCCGTTCACGCCGCCTTCGAGCGTTTCCAATTCGAGCGGATCTTCGGCACGGCCCAGACCGCCGCCGCCGCCGTCCGCGAGGCCGTCGTCATCGGGGAGCGCAGCGGCAACCCCAAGGCCATGGCCAAAACAACGGCCGCCGCCTGCCTCCATGCCTCCCACCGGGGCGATCCCGGCGCCTTCGCCCTGGCCCAGGAAGCCATTGCCCACCTATCCCAGGCTGAGGCCGACGAACTGGAACCCCTGTGGGGATGGTCCCCCCGCTTTCTCCTGGGGATCATCGCCGGGCGTACCGGCCGGTACGCCGAAGCCGAACAAATCCTTTACGCCGCCGTCTCCCCCTGGAGGGATAGTTCCTTCTCCTGCTCCGCCGCTTGGGCCGGCGCCTACCTTTCCGAACTG
>JAJZBP010000305.1 GCA_021798855.1 Bacillota bacterium | reverse complement strand
ACCCTACCCCGGGGCGACCCTGCCGCGCAGCGTTCCCCGTATGGTGCACGCTTTCGTGCATGAACTCGGAGTGGGCAAGGAAAACCTGGAGTGGCACGGGCACAATGACTTTTACAAGGTGCTGATCAACGGGTCGTACGCTTGGCTCTACGGCTGTGCCTCGGTCAACGGTTCGATCCTCGGCTTCGGCGAGCGGACCGGCAACACCCCCATCGAGGCCCTGGTTTTCGAATACATGGGCCTGACCGGGGAAGCCAACGGCATGGATACCCGGGTGATCACCGAGATTGCCGAGTACCTGAAGAAGGAATGCGGCTACCGGGTTCCGCCGATGACGCCCTTCGTCGGATCCCAATTCAACGTCACCGCGGCGGGTATCCATGCCGATGGACTGATCAAGAACGAAGAGATTTACAACATCTTTGACACCGGGGCCATCCTCAGGCGTCCCTTGGGGGTATTGCTCACGGACAAGTCGGGATTGGCCGGGGTGGCCCTTTGGGTGAACGGCTATTTTGGGCTGACCGATGAGCGGAAGATCGACAAGCGGCATCCGGGAGTGCAGGCGATAAACGAGTGGATTGAACAACAGTACGCCGCCGACCGATCGAACGTTATTTCCACGGAGGAGATGCTGGAACAGGCGCGGATGCATTTGTCCGAACTGTTTGAGGAGGAGGCGGTGACGCGCATCGATGACTTTAGCCGAAAAAATATTAAGCAAAGCTGCCGGTAAAGAGGTTGGCGCCGGGGACGTCACCGTGGTCGCCGTGGACGTGGCCATGATCCAGGACGGGACCGGCCCCTTGGCGGTGCGGCAACTGGAAAAGGCCGGCATGGTTCGGGTGGCCAACCCGAATAAAACCGTTCTTTTCCTGGACCACGCCGCGCCCAGTCCCAGGAAGGAATTGTCCAATGACCACCGTGCCCTGCGGGAGTTCGCCGGCAAAACCGGTTGCCGGTTGTCCGAGGTCGGAGAAGGGGTTTGCCACCAACTGATCGTGGAAAAATACGCCGCCCCCGGGCAGGTGATCATCGGCGCCGATTCCCACACCTGCACCGCCGGAGCCCTGGGGGCCTTCGCCACCGGGATGGGGTCCACCGACGTGGCGGTGGGGATGGCTTTGGGACAAACTTGGTTTCGGGTGCCGGAGACCTTCCGCGTTCTGGTGCGGGGGAGCTTTCCGCCGGGGGTCCACCCCAAGGATCTGATCCTCCACCTGATCGGCCTGCTCGGAGCCGATGGGGCGACCTACAAGGCCCTGGAATTTGACGGGCCGACCATCCGGGAAATGCAAATGCCGGGACGGTTCACCCTGGCGAACATGGCGGTGGAAGCCGGGGCCAAGGCCGGGATCTTTCCCTCCGACGGTATCACCCGATCCTACTTGGAGCAAGCGGGACGGGGAGGAGAGTGGCTGCCGTTGGAAGCGGACCCGGACGCCGCCTACGAACGGACCGTGGAAATAGACGTTTCGGACCTTGAGCCGACCGTCTCCCTGCCCCACACTGTGGACAACACCCGGACCATCGGCGAGGTGGCGGGAACGCCCATCCAACAGGTCTTTCTGGGTTCGTGCACCAACGGACGATTGGAGGATCTGGCCGTCGCCGCGGCCATCCTGCGGGGGAGGAAAGTCCATCCCGGGACGAGACTCCTGGTTGTTCCGGCTTCCCGGAAGGTTTTCCTGGAGGCCATGGACTCAGGACACCTGCGCACCCTGGTGGAAGCCGGCGGCATGGTGTTGGCTCCGGGCTGTGGTCCCTGCGTCGGGGTGCACGAGGGGATCCTGGGGGACGGGGAAAGCTCCCTGAACACCTCCAACCGCAATTTTCAGGGGAGGATGGGCAATCCGGAAGGGTTCATTTACCTGGGTTCGCCGGCGTTGGCGGCGGCCACCGCCGTGGGCGGGGTATTGACCGATCCGCGGGATTTCTTGGAATAGTCCCAGGCGGAGCGCCATTAAACGCCCGGAGCTTTTTCCGGCGAAATTTTTCCCGGGAGGGTAACAGTCTTGATTTTGCGCGGCCATGCCTGGAAATTCGGCGATTCCATCTCCACGGACCACATCGCGCCGGGGCGGTATTTCCACCTGCGCTCCGATCTGCCGGCCTTGGCCAAACACGTCCTGGAGGACGCCGATCCGGAATTCGCGTCGCGGGTGCAGCCGGGCGATTTCGTGGTCGGGGGGAAGAACTTTGGCCTCGGTTCCAGCCGGGAGCACGCTCCGACGATCATCAAACTGGCCGGGGTCAGCGCGTGTTTGGCCGAATCTTTCGCCCGCATCTTTTTCCGCAACGCCATCAACGTGGGCCTGCCGGCGGCCATCGTGGACACGCGCCGGATAGTGACCGGGGATCTTTTGGAACTCGACCTGGGTGGCGGCAGTCTCCATAACCTCACCCAGGGCTATCGGCTGGAGGTGACCAAGTTGCCGCCGACCATGCTGCGTATTTTGGAAGAGGGTGGCCTCTTGCCTTTCGTCGCCAAACACGGCGGGTTGGAAGTCGGCGCCCAGTGAACGGAGAAACCATCGGCTTTCGGGACGGCAAACTGCAGGTTCCCGACCAGCCGGTCGTCCTCTTCATCGAAGGCGACGGGTCCGGACCGGACATCTGGCGGGCGACCGCCAGGGTGCTGGACGCCGCGGTG
>JAJZBP010000304.1 GCA_021798855.1 Bacillota bacterium | reverse complement strand
CGTTCACCCGCCGGCGGCACCGGAACTGCCGGCGGTCCTATTTATTGCTCCAGGGGTCCGGTTCAACGCAAAATGGATCAACTTTACGGCTATTGTACTTGATCATACTGCCGGCAACGGCTTTTGGCAACTGGACCGTTTGCTTTCACTCCCCCGCTTCGCCCCGCGTAAACTGTTTACGTAAATGTGGCCGACGTAAACCAGAGGGAGCCATTGCGGGGGATTGAGCCTTGCCCAAAAATGCGGTGCAACCGCACTCAAACAACATGCCCGACGGGAAAGGGATCACCGTGGCCGTTTTGGATTCGGGGGTGGCCCCGTGCGCCGACCTGGAGGGAGCGGTCATATTCTTCCACGACCTGGTGAACGGAAGGAAGGAACCTTACGACGATTACGGGCATGGGACCCACTGTACCGGGATCATCGCCGGGCGCGGCCGCGCCAATCCTGCCTACGCCGGCATCGCCGGCGGGTGCCGGGTGGTGGTGGTCAAGGTGTTGGACGAAAAGGGACGGGGCAAGGAAGCGACCATCATCCGGGGCATCAACTGGTGCGTGGACCACCGGGAAGACTTTGCGATCAGGGTGATCAACCTGTCCTTGGGCGGTGCGGCCACGACCTCCTGGATGGACGACCCGCTGTGCCAGGCGGCGAAAAACGCCTGGCTGGCCGGAATCGTCGTTTGCACTCCGGCGGGCAACGAAGGAAACAGGGGGAGGGGAAGCATCCGCAGTCCGGGGATCCACCCCATGGTGATCACCGTCGGCGCGGTGAACCGCAAGGGCGCGGTGGCATCTTTTTCCGGCCTCGGGCCGACGCCCGACGGTTTGAGCAAACCGGATCTGGTCGCTCCGGGCGAGCGGATCGTCGGCCTGCGGGCCAGGCGTTCCCACCTGGACCGCGTTCACGCGAGTTGTCGGATCGAGAACGACTATTTCCAACAGACCGGCACCTCGGTGGCCACGGCCCTGGTGTCCGGCACGGTGGCCTGCCTTTTACAGGCCAACCCGGGGCTCACGCCCGATGGAGTGAAGAACATCATCCTGCACACCACCGCCGACGTTCCGGGGGAGCCGCGCGAGAAGCAGGGGCATGGCCTTTTGCAGGTTCGCGCGGCCATTGCGGCGGCGGAGAATTTTTATTACCTCGGCGAGCGTCCGATTTACCTGCGCCGGCCGCGGATCCTGGCCGGCAACGACATCCACCTGCTGCAGGAACGTCTGCGGCAGGAGGGCTCCCTCAACGAGCCGATGAAGCCGGGGACCTATGACGCGCCCACCTGGGCGGCGGCGCGTTCCTTCCAACAGCACTACGGGGTGAACCCATCCGGCATCTTGCGCGATGAGAGTTTTTCCCTGCTGGGGGAACCGGTTCTTTTGCGCAGCGACAAGAAACACTTCGGGGAGCGCATCCTGTCCCTGGGAATGTACGGCCACGACGTGTGGGTTTTGCAGAACAAACTGAACCTGCTTGGGCATGGTTCCATCCGGCTGGTCACCGGCTACTTCGATCTGGCCACCCAAAACGCCCTGATCAATCTGCAAAGAAGAAACGGCATCCTGCCGACCAATGGCCTGATGGCCTACGAAACCTACCGTGTGTTGGAGGAAAAGGTGAGCCTGGGCGGACGAATCTTGGCTCCCGGCTCCAAAGGAGCCGATGTGCGGGACCTGCAGCGGCGGCTGCGCCGCCTTTCCCTTTTTAGCGGCCGGCCGGATGGGTTTTACGGGCCGGAAACCGAAAAAGCCGTGACCATCCTGCAGGCCGACGGCAACGGCGATCCGGCGGGGATCTGCTCCAAGGGCTGCTTTTGGCGGTTGGGAGTGCGGGGCGGCGACGGGGAAACCGGGGATTAGGGCATCTCGGCCCGGGCGGCGGCGGAGCGGTCACCGGAGAAGAAAGGCTTCGCCGGCACAGCCGAAAGGGAATCCCATTCCCATGTAGAAACCTAAAATAAGTCAAAGCGACTTGGTGAGAATAGACGCAGACGATCAGCGTCCCGGCCGCGTGGCGCAGGCGGGGGCGGCTCCCGTGCTATAACGGAAGGAGATTGCGACCATCCCAACCTACACCCTGAGAGTCCAAGAGGAATTCGAGGCGGCCCATTTCCTGCTGAACCATCCCGGCAAGTGTTCGCGCCTTCACGGCCACGCCTGGCGCGTCGAAGCGGTGGTGAGCGGCGACAGTTTGGACGCCATCGGCTGCGTGGTCGACTTCGCCGTCCTGAAGGAAGCCTTGGGCCACGTCGCCGCCGGCTTGGACCACCGCCTGCTGAACGAACTGCCGCCCTTTGGCGAGGTCAACCCGACGGCGGAAAACCTCGCCGCCCACTTCTTCAAGGAAATGCGCTCGAACCTTGGCCGGTATACGAGCGTGCGGTTGGAGGCGGTGACCGTCTGGGAATCGGCGACCGCCGCGGTCACCTACCGGGAGGAATAGGCATGGGTGCAAAGGAAAGGTTCGCCTCCGTACATGGGCCCGTCGCCTTTGGCGAGGGCAAGGAACGGACCTGCGGCGAACCTGTTGACGCCCAGTTCGCCGCCCGGGGCGGCTCCCGTGCCATAAGCGTCGCGGTCCTCTCGGGGGGATTGGATTCAGGCGTAGCCCTGGCCCTGGTCAGGGAATCAGGCGGGCGGGACGATGGGGTCGTCCTCGGCCTGACC
>JAJZBP010000303.1 GCA_021798855.1 Bacillota bacterium | reverse complement strand
CGGACAACATCACGATACGGTGACGTATACTTTTTTGGAGAGGGCCTCAAGAGCCTGCCGTTGTTCCGGGGATAAATTGATGGTGAACGGACTCTTTCTCGGCACGATGTCCCCACCTCCTGAGCACATCGTACCCCAATTAGGCTAAAATGGCAACGATAACACGTCACCGTATTTACTAAATAGACCACTAAGGTGTTGGGCGGTTTACCATGTTTCGTCTATCCCATCACCTCCCAATCTGTTACCCCGTGTCCACCTTACCGCACCTTATTTGACTCGACTTGATTCCGCATTTCTGGAATTGTCTTGCTAAGCAAAGATGGTTCCATCTCGATTAAATATACTGACTGTGGTCATTGACTACGGTCAGTATATTTGTTATTCTGGCCTGGAGGCTGGAGGTCCGGACTTCGAGGAGGTTCAACCGCTTGTTCGAAACCCTGGGAGAGAAAATCGCCGCCCGGCGCTGGTGGGTGATCGGCGCTTGGGCCGTCCTCCTGCTGGTCGCCCTGCCGTTTTCCTTTTCCCTGACCAAGGTGGTCAACTCCACGGGAACCACCGCCCCCGGCAGCCAGTCGGCGGCGGTGCAAACCGTCGTTGACCGCTCATTTCCCTCGGCCACCCGGGTCACCGCCATGGTCGTCTTCCACCGTCCCTTCCGACCCCTGGACGCCCGTGACCGCCTGGCCATCCGACAGGCTACCCTTGACCTCAAGGGCGACCACAACGTGCAAAAAGTCAGCCGGCCCGGCTTCGCCAAGAACGGTCGCTTGGCCTACATCGTGCTGACCTTGAAAACCCATAAGGCCGTGGACAGCACCGGCATGGTTCCCGGCCTGAAAAAACGCCTCGCCTTGGTCCGGTTGCCGCCCGGCCTTTCCGCCGACCTGACCGGGACCGCCCCCATCTTCGCCGCCTTTAACAACACCGTCGCCGTCTCCCTTAGCCGGGCTGAAATTCTGACCTTGCCCCTGACCATCCTGGTGCTGGTCTTCGTCTTCGGTTCCATCGCCGCCTCCCTGATTCCGGGACTGACCGCCTTCGCCGGCATCACCCTTGGCCTGGCCGCCCTTTACCTGCTCCGCTCCTTCGTGCCCCTCACCAACAGCGTCCAAAACGCCGCCGCCATGCTCGGCCTCGGCGTCGGCATCGACTACTCCCTGATCCTGATCAGCCGTTTCCGCCGCGAATCCGCCGCCGGCCGTACCGTCTCACAGGCTCTGGCGGTCACCTGCGCCACCGCCGGCAAGACCGTGGCCTTCTCCGGCTGCATCGTCGCCGCCACCAACCTGATCCTGTCCGCCATCGGCCAACCCCTCCTGGTCTCCCTGTCCCTAGGCGTCTTCGCCTCCGTCACCTGCACCGTCCTCGCCTCCCTGACCCTGACACCGGCCCTCCTCGCCTGTCTCGGTCCCCACCTGGAGTGGCCGCGGGGTTTGGGGCGTTGGAAAACGCGAGTGGTTGGGGTGGCCTTCGGCCATCGCGGGTTCTGGGCCAGCCATGCCCGTAGAATCATGGCCCGTCCCTGGGCCGTCCTGATCGCCACCGGCACCGTGGTCCTGCTCCTGGCCATACCCGCCTTAAACCTGCGCCTCCAGGACATCAGCACCCTCTCCCTGCCTCCCGGCCTCCCGGCCCGGGAAGGATATCTTCGTTACACCCAAGCTTTCGGCGCCGGCTCCCTGGGACCGATCACCCTGCTGGTTCACTCGCCGGACGGAGTCCTCTCCCCCGGCTTTTATCCAAAACTGCGCCGGTTGGAAAAAAACTTGCGCCAAGAAGCCGGCGTGGCCAGGGTGGTGGGGGTGGCCGACCTGCCGGGACCCCGAGTGGCCGCCCTGCGCCTACTCCCCCGGCGGCCCAAGTCCGTGGAAAACCTGCTGAGCGCCGACCGGCGCTCCACCCTGATCTACGTTTACCCGAAAACCGACCCCAACTCCCAGGCCAGCTTCGAGTTGGTCCACCGGCTGCGTCGTTTGGTCGCCGGCGACAAGCATGTCCTGGTGGGTGGTTCCGCCGCCAAGATCGTGGACATCATCAACGGGATCGGCTCCTCCTTCCCGGCCTTGGCCCTGGCGGTCATGGCCCTCACCTACCTGATCCTCCTCGTCCTCCTGCGCTCCATCCTCCTGCCCCTCAAGGCCGTCCTTCTCACCCTCCTTTCCACCCTGGCCTCCTACGGGTTCCTGTTTTTGTTCTTCCAGGCCGGTTATGGCTCGGCCCTTTTGGGCTTTCACCCCCAAACGGCCATTGCCTGGTCGTCACCACCCCTGGTCTTTTCCATTCTTTTCGGGCTATCCACCGACTACGAGGTTTTCTTGCTGAGCCGCATCCAGGAACATTACCAGGCCACGGGCGACAACCGAGAAAGCGTGGCCAGGGGGCTGGAGGAAACCGCCGGGATCATCACCAGCGCCGCTTTTCTGATGGTCACCGTCTTCGTCTCCTTCGGCTTCAGCCCCCTCGTTCTGATGCAGGAAATCGGCCTGGGGATGTCCTTCGCCATCATCCTCGACGCCACCCTGGTCCGGATGCGCTTGGTTCCCGCAACCATGGCCCTTCTTGGTCCCTGGAACTGGTGGCTGCCACCCTGGTTGTCCCGCTTCCTGCCGCCGCCGGAAACTGTAAAATTGGAGGAGTGAAGACATTTGCGCACCAAGTG
>JAJZBP010000302.1 GCA_021798855.1 Bacillota bacterium | reverse complement strand
CCGTGATGATCCCCCGCAACAGCACCATCCCCGTCTCCAAGGTCAAAAGGGTCCACACCATGTATCCCGGCCAGACCGCCGCGCGGATCCAAATCTACCAGGGCGAATACGAGTGGGTGGAACACAACCACCACCTGGGTTCCTTCCTGCTCGAAGGACTGCCCGCCAACCACCGGACGCAGGAAGCCATCGACGTCACTTTCAAATATAATTTGAACGGTATCTTGGAGGTCACCGCCAAGGCGGTGAACGGGGGCCAGGCGATGACGGTCACGGTCCAAGACGCCCTCGACCGGATGTCCGCGGACGGCTTCGCCGCCAGCAAGGCCCGTCTGGAAGACCTGTGGGCCGACGTGGACCGGGCGGCGGAAGACGCCGCTTTGCTCCAAGCTTACGATGAGGCGGCGGCTGAGGTTGCGGAAGAAGACGAGGAACCGCCGGAGCGATCCGGGGATTCCCTGCGCCGGGACGGCCACGGTTTGGTGCGCGACTTGCGCCGCGCGCAAAGGGCCGGCCGGGGGGATCGGGTGGAGTTGGGCAAGGCGCGCCGGCGGTTGGAGGAAGCCTTGAGGGGTGACGACCTTGATCTGCTGGAGGACGTGGTGGACGAGGTGACCGACCTCCTGTTGGCCCTGGATGCGGAGTGAGCGGCGTGGACGACCGGACGGGTAAATCGTACCGGCAAATCGGTTGGCTGCCCCAGGGAGAGGAGGGGGCCGAACCGCCGAAGCGGTTCCGGTGGGGAAAGCGGAAGGAAGCCAAACCTGACCCCAACGCCCGCCAGGGCGCTCAACCTGAAACTGAGATCAATCCGCTCCAATTGCTCGACCCGTACCGGGTGCTGGGGATTTCACCGGAGGCCGACGCGGAGGCCGTCCGCCGCGCCTACCGGGAGAAGGTGCGCCGGTATTCGCCGGAGACCCAGCCGGAGGAGTTTCAGGCCGTCCGGTCGGCCTACGAGACGTTGAACGACCCGGTGGAGCGGCGCAATTGCGACTTCGAGCGTCTCCACGGGGACCGGTTTGCCAAAATGATGAAGCAGCTTACCCGGCACATGGGCCGCGGCCAAACGGCGAAGGCCGTCCAGTTGGTGGAAAAAATGGTGGCCCTGGCGCCGGAACAACCGGAACTCCACTGCCTGCTTGGGATCCTGTACCTGCGGGGCGGCGACGTCGAACGCTTTCACCGGGCATTTGCTCAGGGCGAGGAGTGCGCGCGCAGCGGCGGGGAGTTGGTGAGGGTGGCGGTTTCGCAGGTCGAGTTTCTTTTGGAGATGGGGCAGGCCGAGCGGGCGGTGGCGGTGGTGGAGAAGGTGGCCGGGAAGGTGTCCAGGGAAGAGATGGTTTCCCTGCGTGTCCTGGGCCTGGGGGCCTATGCGGGGACGAAACGCTGGAAAGACGCCTGTGCCTTCGTGGACCGGACGCTTGGGCCGCCGGAACGGATCGGCACGGACGACGTGGAAATGCTGATTGAACTGGCCAACCACCTCTTGGAGAATGGCCGCTGGGACTTGGCCGCCAAGGCGAAGCGGCGGTTGGAAGGGGCGCTGCGCGGCTTGCGGCACCAGGCTGACCGCCTGGAGGTCAAAAAACGGTTGGGCCAGGAATACCTGGATTGGCTGAGGGTGGTGGAGTGCCGGAAGGCCGCTTTTTTCGCGGATTTGGGCGTGGTCCTGGACCCGCGGGACGAGGAGGCCCGCGCCGCCCAACACCGCATGCGCCGAGGCGTCCCGGTGGAGGACGAAATCGACCGGATCGCGGAGGATCACTCGGTTTTTCCGCTGGTGCAAAACCAGGCATTCCGGGCCTATTTCCTTTGGTTGGAGGCGGAGTGGGACGAAAAGGAGCGTGGAATTCCACCCAAAAGCTTGGCTGAATTGGAAGCCATGGAGGAGGACTACGCCGCCGGCATCGCGCGGGTGAAGAAGAAATACCCCCTGCTGTATGGTCTCAACCGGGCTTTTTGGGACGAAAAACTGGAAGAATTGACCAGCGGAATGAACCGGGAGACCCGGCGGGGGCTGGGGATCCGGTAGGGGCGGGCGGGGGCAGGGCGGCGTTGAGGACGCCGCCGGACTGGGTGGAGTAATACAAGGCGAATGGCCGACCACACCGTTCCACCGCTACTCACCCTTACGAAATTAGCGGACCGGTGTTTTGATGTTCATGCTTTTTCTAATTTTCCAAATAATTCAACGCCGCATTTCCTGGCGGCATCGGCCAGTTTGCCATCTCCGGTAGCCAGTGGCAGATCGCGACGGATTGCCAACTCCAGACAAGCGGCGTCATAAACTGAAAGCCTGTGCTCCCTGGCTATGGGCAGCACATCCTTAAAGGCATCGCTGGCATGGTCCACCTGGACTTCAAGAGCGGCAAGCAACAATTCCGCCAGGCGCGTTACTTGAGCCAGGGTTATCCGCCCGCGTCGCTCTCCCATCAGAAGGCCATTGGCAACCTCCAGGGGCCAAACAGCCGGGACGGTGGCCATCGCCTCCTCTGTTGGGAAAGCGGCGGCTTCGTCGGGAAAGCACCAGGAAAGGGCCGTTGAGGCATCCACCACGAAGCGAATCATTTCCGCCCCTCCTCGATCCAGGAGCGCAATTCTTCCGGCGACACCCGGGGAAGACTTTGGCGAAGTTTTCGCAATTCTTCAGCCGCCACCAGGCGACTCGTTC
>JAJZBP010000301.1 GCA_021798855.1 Bacillota bacterium | reverse complement strand
GGAACTGGTCTAAAGGCCATGGCCGGGAGGGATGAACCGCTGCACGCCCCAGCGAGTGCGCCCGCGGGCGCACCCCCAAAAAACAACGGGCGTTGCCTGAAATTGACGGTGGCCTACGTGGGGACCGCCTATGCCGGATTTCAGGTGCAATCGGGCCGGCCGACCATCCAGGGGGAATTGGAACGGGCCGTTGCGGAGATCACGGGGTGTGGTGTGCGGGTCGCCGGGGCGGGACGGACGGATGCGGGGGTTCATGCCCGCGGGCAGGTGGTGTCCTTTCGGGTGGCGCACGGTCTGCCGGTCGGCCGGTGGCCCCACGCCATGAACGGACACTTGCCGCGGGACATCGTGGTCTGGGCGAGTGAGGAAATGGAGGACTCGTTCGATGCCCGCCGGTCGGCCAGGAGCAAGGGCTACGCCTACCGGATATTGGCGGCGCCGCACCCGTGTCCCTTCCGGCGGCCTTTCGTCCTGCACCACCCCAGGCGGCTCGACGTGGGCGCGATGGCCAGCGGCGCCCGGAAGCTGGTGGGAACCCTGGACTTTGCCTCCTTTCGCTCGGCGGGCGGGGAGGACCGGGGAACGGTGCGGACGGTGCGGGAGTTCAGCGTGAATGAAGAGGGGGATCTGGTGGTCTTTCGGGTAAGGGCCGACGGATTCTTGTACCGGATGGTTCGGAACATGGTGGGAACACTGCTGATGGTGGGGCGGGGGAACCCGGCGGAGAAGGTTGGGGAAATCCTCCGGGGGCGGGACCGGCGACTGGCGGGACCGGCGGCACCGGCCCACGGGCTGACCCTGGAAGAAGTGGAATATTGAAAACGACAAACGCAAAGCTTGACAATCTTCCGTATTTACCGATAGAATACCGAAGCTGAGGCGGATTGGGAGGAGGACACGGCGAGTGATGAAGACCTATTATCCCCGCGGGGGGAGCGGTGCCGGCAAATGGTATGTTATCGACGCCGCCGACGTGCCGCTGGGGAGGTTGGCCACCCGAGTGGCGATGGTGCTCCGGGGAAAACATCGTCCCGATTTTACCCCACACCTTGACCTGGGCGACCACGTGGTGGTGATCAACGCCGGGAAGGTGGTTTTGACCGGGAAGAAGCGGGAAGACAAAGTTCATTATTATCACACGGGTTATCCGGGAGGAATCAGGGCCGTCGGTTACGGCCGAATGCTGGCCGAGAAGCCGGGGCGTGCGGTGGAGTTGGCGGTGCGCCGGATGCTTCCCAAGAATAGGCTTGGCCGGTCGCTGTTGCGAAAATTGCGTGTCTACCGGGAGGGGGACCATCCCCATGCCGCCCAAATGCCGGAGGCGTTGGCTCTGGATACCAAGCGGGGAGGTGTTGAAGCGTGAAGTACTATTTCTACGGCACCGGAAGACGGAAGAACGCCGTGGCCAGGGTGAGACTCTACACCGGCAGGGGCAAATTCACCGTCAACGGTAAGAGTTTGGAAGAATATTTTCCGTCTCCCAGTCTCCGGGGGGTGGTGGAGGAACCACTCAACGCGACGTCCACGTTGGGGAACTTTGACGTCGCGACCACCGTGCGCGGTGGCGGAATTTCGGGCCAGGCGGGAGCTATTCGCCATGGATTGGCCAGGGCGCTGACCGTGGCCGACAGCAACAACCGTTCGCCCCTGAAAAAGCTCGGGTTTCTCACCCGGGATCCGCGGATGAAGGAGCGCCGCAAATACGGGTTGAAGAAAGCCAGGAAAGCGCCGCAGTTCTCGAAACGTTGAAAATTTGCCGCAGGTGTAACCCTTTCGTTCAGCGAAGGGGTTTTTTTTTGTTCCGGGGAAGATTAAGATTTGGTTGATGGGGCGGCGACGGAGAGGGTGAATGGGCGTGAAGCAATGGCCGCGGGAGGCGGCGCCGGCGATGACGGTGATGGAAAAGCTGGAAAGAGCGGGGTTTCGGGCTCACCTGGTGGGAGGGGCCGTTCGGGATCTGCTTTTGGGGCGGATTCCCCAGGACTGGGACGTGGCCACCGAGGCGTTGCCGGAGGAAGTGAGCGGACTGTTCCCGCGCACCGCACCCACCGGATGGCGTCATGGAACGGTAACCGTGGTGTTGGGGACGGAGAATGGGGATGCCGGTGGGGTGGCCGGGGGCGCGTCACCTCCAAACGCATCCGCAGCCACCGCCTGCGTGGAGGTGACCACCTTCCGCCTGGAGGGCGCGTACAGCGACCATCGTCATCCGGACCGGGTCAGCTTCACGCGGGAGGCGGAGGCGGACCTGGCCAGGCGGGATTACACGGTGAACGCCATGGCCCTGGACCTGCGTGGAAAGCTGCTTGACCCCTGGGGTGGGTCGGGCGACCTGGCGAACGGAATTCTGCGGGCCGTCGGAGAAGCAGGAGCGCGTTTTGCGGAGGATCCACTGCGCATGCTCCGAGGGGTGCGGCTCGGGGCCGAGTTGGGTTTTTCCTTGGCCCCGCGGACCAGGGAGGATTTGGGCAAGAATGCGTGGCTTTTGTCCCGGGTGGCCTCCGAGCGCATCCGGGACGAGTTCTCCCGCCTCTTGTTGACCGCGCGGGCGGCGGCGGGGATGGAGCTTCTCCTGAACACGGGCCTTTTGGTGGTCTTTTTGCCCGAGTTGACCGAGGGGGTCGGATTGGACCAGAATCGCCACCATGCCCATACCGTGTGGAAGCACACCCTG
>JAJZBP010000300.1 GCA_021798855.1 Bacillota bacterium | reverse complement strand
GTAGCGGGTGCCGACACTCTCAGGCAGTTGGCAAAAAAGCTCCCAGGTCCATTGGCCGTCGGGAACGTTCCAAGGCCAGGGGATGCCGCTGTCGGGGATGAATTCCGCACCGGGGGTTGGGGCGGAGGCCGGAGCCGGACGGTATTCCAGGGCCACCGCCGTTTCCCGCAGGGTATGGGACATGGGCCATCAACTCCTTTGGCAAACTTTTTTTCCAAAATGAGAGAACGGGCAAAAAGGAGAAAAGAACAGGGCCTGCTCCAACCGCGCTTCGGCAGCAGTCTCTGCCTGAATTTACCACGCCGGCGGGGTTGATGTCAATATTCGTTGAACGGCGCGGTTGGTGGCCGGATCCGGTCGCCTCAATGGGCGTTCGAGGTGACGGATCGATGGCACAATAAAAGCTGCGAGCGGCGCGGCACGCCAAGGAGCCGCCGCGCCGCCCCCAAACAAAACGGCTTCCGTTCGGGAGCATAAAATATATGGTATAATACTGGCATGAATTGCCGCATAATCCTGATGGACGACGTTATTCATTGGCTGGACGCGGACTGCCATCCTGAACCTGCCGTCCGGCGGCAGATTAAAGCTAAATTTGCTTGGACGTTCGGTCTTCTGGGAGAACATGGCGTTGCATTGGGCAGGCCCCACATCGCTCAGATCAAGAACCACGCCGGGTTATGGGAGGTCCGGGTGGAACATACAACCGGCGCTTACCGGGCGTTTTTCGGAACCGCGGATGAGCGAATTATTGTGGTCTCCTGTGGTGCGGTGAAGAAGGCTGATCGATTCCCTTCCAGGGTCTACGAATGGGCGGCCGAGAAAGTACGCAAAGCGGTACGGCAGGTTTCCACTGGGCAGAAAAAAGGGGAGAGTGAAATGGCTGATTTCTGTGAATTGGAAGATGTGCAAAAAAAGTGGAGGAATGATCCAGATTACTGCAAGACTTATAACGCGTTATTCCCCTATGAGGATCTGGCCAAAGCAATCATCGCCCTACGCGTGCGCCATAACCTTACGCAGGAGATGCTGGCCGAGCGACTTGGAAGGAGCCAGCCGTATGTGGCCAGGTTGGAATCCGGGAGGGCGAACGTGAGCGTGAACACCCTAAGGCAAATCGCGAAGGCAGTTGGAGAGAATTTGCTTTTAATCTTTGATGGGCAAGCGGCAGCGGTTGGGGAGCGTTTGCACCTTGGATAAGAGATAGCTACCGGCGTGCGGAGCGGCGGATGGCCACTCCGCTACTCCCACACCTCGGCCAGGTTGACCTTTAAGCCGTGGAAGCCCTCCGGCTCGAAAACGGCGTCGTTTTCAAGGCGGCCCGCCGGTTCGTATTTTCCGTCCTTGAGCCGAAATGCGGTCAGGCTTTTGCCGGCGGGGTCAACGACCCAGTAGTGGGCGACGCCGCCCCCCTCGTAGGCGTTTTTTTTGTCCACCCAGTCGGCGCGGGCGGTGGACGGGGAGATGATCTCAACGATCAGGTCGGGCGCCCCTTGGATGTTGGTTTCACCGACAATGAGCAAACGGTCTTTCGCCACGAAAATCAAGTCCGGCTCCCAGTACTGTTGGGCGGAGGGCAGGACCACGTCGACGGGGCCAAAAACACGTCCGGCCTTGGTTTGGATTGCCCAAGTATTGAGGAGCGTTGTCAACTGGGCGGCAACTGCTTGGTGTCTCGGCCTGGGCGTTGGACTCACGGTCAATCTCCCCCCGATCACTTCGTAGCGGGTGCCGACACTCTCAGGCAGTTGGCAAAAAAGCTCCCAGGTCCATTGGCCGTCGGGGACGTTCCACGGCCAGGGGATGCCACTGTCGGGGGTGAATTCCGAACCGGGGGTTGGGGCGAAGGCCGGAGCCGGGCGGTATTCCAGGGCCACCGCCGTTTCCCGCAGGGTATGGGACATGAGCCATCAACTCCTTTGGAAGCTTGCGGCCATCGATGCGCCGAACCGGGGGGATGGGCGAAGGCGGATCGGCCGAAGTGGGCTGAAACTCAGGGCCAGGCTCTTTTTCCACGAAAACCCGTGGCGGCTATTTTTGCCGCCTTCACTCCCACACCTCGGCCGGATTGACCTTTAAGCCGGGGAAGCCCTCCGGCTCGAAAACGGCGTCGTTTTCAAGGCGGCCCGCCGGTTCGTATTTGCCGTCCTTGAGCCGAAATGCGGTCAGGCTTTTGCCGGCGGGGTCCACGACCCAGTAGTGGGCGACGCCGCCCCCCTCGTAGGCGTTTTTTTTGTCCACCCAGTCGGCGCGGGCGGTGGACGGGGAGAGGATCTCAACGATCAGGTCGGGCGCCCCTTGGATGTTGGTTTCGCCGACAATGGGCAAACGGTCTTTCGCCACGAAAATCAAGTCCGGCTCCCAGTACTGTTGGGCGGAGGGCGTAACCACATCGACGGGGCCAAAAACATCGCCGGTCTTGCCCTGAGTGGCCCATATATCGAGGATTCTGGCCAACTTTATGGCAACCTTTTGATGCTTGGGCCTTGGCGATGGACTCATGGTCAATCTCCCCCCGATCACTTCGTAGCGGGTGCCGACACTCTCAGGCAATTGGCAAAAAAGCTCCCAGGTCCATTGGCCGTCGGGAACGTTCCAAGGCCAGGGGATGCCGCTGTCGGGGATGAATTCCGCACCGGGGGTTGGGGCGGAGGCCGGAGCCGGACGGTATTCCAGGG
>JAJZBP010000019.1 GCA_021798855.1 Bacillota bacterium | reverse complement strand
CGGTTTACAAGAGTTTTTCACCAGATCCCTAGGCTTCGCCGAGCCACGCTTTCAGAATCGCTTTCATGTAATGATAGCCATAGGCTAAATTCTTCCCCTTCTTGCTCTGCCCCGAATTGCGACGCATGATGGTCACCGGGCGCTCCAACACTTTGTAGCCCTTTTTGCTGGCTTTCAGTAGGAGTTCCGGCGAATAATACTGGTCCTCTTGCAGATTGAGGCGGAGCAAAAGATCCGCCCTCAACGCCCGAAAACCGTTGGAGGAATCGGTGATTCGCTGCTTGGTGAGCAGGCTGATCAGCCAGCCAAAAAGGTATACCCCTCCCAGGCGCAGGGGACTGTCTTTTTCGTAGACTCCCAACCGTCGTGATCCTTGGACCAAATCGGCTTCTCCGTTGAAGAGGGGGGCCAGCAGAACGGACATTTCGGTGGGAATGTGCTGCCCGTCGGCATCCAGGGTTACCACATACTCCGCGCCGAATTCCGCCGCCACCTGGGCTCCCAAACGAATCGCCCGACCGCCACCCTGGTTGAGGCGCACCTGAAGATACCGCCCTCCGTGTCTGGCCACCACCTGCTCCGTCCCGTCGTCGCCACCATCCACCACAACCAACGCCGACACTTTTCGGCCATCCAATTCACCCGGGATGGCCGAGAGAACCTTGCCTATGTTTCCGGCCTCGTTGTAGGCCGGAATGACGGCAACCACCGGCTCCAAGGCAACCTGGCCATAACGCTCAGCGAATTCCGCCCTGGCCTGGTTCTCAGCAAAGCGGTTCAGCCGGGACGACAACCAAGCTGTTCGAGCCGACTGCTGCAAGAAACCGTAACCGACAACCAACACCAACAGGAACAACTCAAGGTCTAAAATCATCAAGATTCTCCTTTCAAAGATAGACTTGCGGAGAAAATTCGCCCGAACAGAGGCACTCCACCCAAAATCGCTACAAACAGGATATTCAATAAATGGAAGGTAAGTCCCAATAGAATTGCCTGGGGCATATGCAGGCCAACCATCCGCAGGGAAGCGGTCCACCAAGCCTCCTCGGTCCCCAGCCCCCCCACGCCCTGCAAGGGAAAGGCCAGAAAGAGGGAAGTCAGCACCGAGGCAAAGAAAAGCTTGGGGAAGCTAATCTCGACGGCAAGACCGGTGGCCAAGATGAAATAAATACCGGAAGTGAGCAGTTTCATCCCAATGGTGACCATCGCCAAACCGGCCAACTTGGCGGGGGACAGCTTTCGCAACAACTGCAAAGAGCGAATGATCTCCCCGGCCAGCAGCTGCAACCGGGGTAGCTTGGTTCGCCCAAGAGCGTCCAGACCTCTCTGCCGCAGTCCGGGGAAGGCCAAAACGCCCACCGGAATCATTCCCGCAAGCCCAACCGCCACTGCCAGAGGTGGGATGGCCAAAGTTCCGCCAAAAAGCCATCCTCCCAGCAATAACCCCAGGAGAATGGCGCCGGCCAGATCAAACCAACGACTGGCGAAAGCCACCACCAAGCTCTCGCCGGTGCCTATACCGTAAGGACGGAGATAAACCGGAAGCAAGATGTCGGCTGCGCCCCCGGGGAAGATCCTGGAGGTCAGGGAATAGGACGCCGCCGGAGGGAACAATCTCCACGCAGGCAGGGATGCCGCGGCGATAGCCTTAAATCGCATCGCCCTCAACCCGATGAAGGCAGCCGTCAGGGCCAGGCCGAGGGCATAAGCATAAAAGGGAAAGCCGACCCATTCGCGCAGGATCTCCCCGGGCGGCAGTTGACGCAACAAAAAATAGCCGGTTGTAACGGTCAATAGAACCGACACAACCAACCCCCAGATTTTCCTCCTGTTTTTGACGTATACACTTGCCACCAACAGTGTCACCTTTCGGCTTACGCTTCCCTCGCCTGACGGCCTTGGGTTACGGCTGTGATCCGGTAAGCAGGTTGGTCCGGATTTCACCGTTCCAGTTTGTCCTCGGCCAAACCCAATCCTCGACGACGTCCTTGGCAAATGGTCGGATTTCCCCCAGCATTTGCGCCAAGACCTGATGCGTCAGGAGGTGAGGCTGCAGCCCCAAATCCAATAAGTTGCTGTGCACCGCATTGTAATAGTGACTCTCCGCCTCAATGCGCGGGTTGGGCACTTGGACGATCTCCGTTTTGAAACCGAGGCTTCGTCCCACCCGCGCCACCTTTTGGGCCAACTCCAAAACCTGAAACTGCTCGGTGAACTGGTTGAACACCCGAAATTCCCCGGCTTTGGCCGGATTGTTCGCCGCCAGTTCAACGCATTGCAAGGTATCAAGGATATTCAGAAAGCTCCTTTGCTGTTTCCCCTGCCCATAAACAGTAAGCGGAATCCCCCGAACGGCCTGCGCCAAAAACCGGTTGATCACGGTGCCAAAGGTTTCATCGTAATGGAAACTGGTGACCAGATCGGGATGCAAGCTCGCCTCGGGGGTGAACACTCCATAGACCACTCCCTGGTTCAGGTCGGTCACCCGCAATGCCCAAATCCTCGCCGCAAACATTAGGTTGTGGCTGTCATGAACCTTTGAAAGGTGGTAGAAGGAACCCGGCTGCTTGGGAAACGGGAGAATATCCTTCCGGCCCTTGTGTTCAATGGATAAGTAACCCTCTTCTATGTCGATGTTCGGCGTCCCGTACTCACCCATGGTCCCCAATTTAATAATGTGGGCCTGCGGGCAATGGCGATAGACGGCAAACACCAAATTCAATGTTCCCACCACGTTGTTAACCTGAGTAAAAACGGCGTGCTGCTGATCACGCATGGAGAACGGAGCCGACGGCTGTTCACCATAATGGACGATGGTGTCGGGCTGTTCATTACGCACGACGGCATCCAGGAATTCCTCTTCGGTAATGTCACCCTGATGGCTGGCGATCACCTTGCCCGTAAGGCGGCGCCAAGTATGAACCCTCCGCTCAAGCGGCGCCAGTGGAATGAGAGGTTGAATCCCTATTTCCGCCTCCCAACGGCGCTTGCTCAGGTTGTCGACAACCGCGACATCCCAGCCCCGTTGGGAAAAGTGCATGGCTGTTGGCCAGCCGAGGTATCCGTCACCACCTAAAATCAGCATCCGTTTTGCCAAACACCCATCCTCCTTGAACAATACTCCGTAACTATTTTACTATGCGCACGGGAAATCCTCTATATGGAGAACGTGAATTTTTTGCGACTTATGTCTCCGGCAAAGGGTGCGCGACAATTCTGTTTGGTTGGGGGGGCCTGTCGGCCCTGTTTTTCCGGAACAATCGCTCAACTTTTCGGAGCGGCTTCCTGCCAATTTAGCCGGTTTTGGCAAGGCTGCTTCGACAGGCGGCTTTATGCCGGAATCGGAGAGCGTCGAAGCGTTCGGCTGGCCGGTTCCTCCGCACGCAGGGTGATGCCCGTGCCATCCCTCGCGAAGCAAATACGATGCCGGACGCCAAACCAACCTTTTTTCAAACGGAGGCAAAGACGGCGGACGCTAAAGCTGCTCGCCTAAAGGCAAAGGTCTTGGACCTGGCGTTTTGCAAATACAATCTTCTGCGATGTGAATTTGGTAGCCGCACTCTACTCCGCTTCGGCAAAAACAATTTCACTTCCTTGCCACTCTGACTTTGACGTATCCTTGCCCGGCACCAAAGCACCAAAAAAACGGCCCTTGCCTTGCGCCGAAAAAAAGTGATATACTGACTTCTACGCTAGCGCGCCTATAGCTCAGTGGATAGAGCACCGGCCTCCGGAGCCGGGTGCGGGGGTTCGAGTCCCTCTAGGCGCGCCATTTTGTTGTACGAGCATGTCCAGGCGCAATTCCCCGGCGATTTTCCTTGCATGGCAGTGTGGCCTTTGCGTATACTTAGGATGCGGAATAGGCGCGAAATGTTTTCCGGCTTTTTGGCGAATCACTGCACATCGGTGAAGGAGATCCGCCGGAGAAGGCGAATCGTTAATATGGTCAGGCTTTAGCTGGTTTTATTGAGTTTCTGCCCCGGCGGATTTGTTCCAACGGTATCTTTTCGGGCTCCTGCCCATAATTTTAGGAAACCAGATCCAGAGGTTCCCTGGGTAAAATGGCCTTTTGGCTCACCGCCAGAAGATCGCCCAAAGGGGTGCAAATAGCAGAAGAAAGGGATGAGGTTCATTAGCTTCCGGCGGCGTAACAGCTTCCAGCAGTCTCCCTGGGGGGTTAAATAAAATAATGTTAGGCAAGGCGGACCTGCACGTCCACACCGAATATTCCAAGGACGCCTTTGGTCCGGTGGAGGAAGTGTTGCGTTTCGCAACATGGAATACCGAACTGTGTGCCATAGCCATCACCGACCACAATACCATGCAGGGCGCTTTCAGAGCCTTGGATCTCGCTCCCAAGTTTGGCCTGGAGGTAATCTTGGGGGAAGAGATTGATTCGGTGGAGGGACATCTGATCGGGCTGTTTCTGGAAAAGCCCATTGCTCCAGGCAAATCCGCGGAAGAAACCGTGGATGCCATTCATGAGCAGGGCGGCTTGGCCGTAATCCCCCATCCGATGGGCAGGGGATCGTATTGTATCAAGAAAGGTGCACTCAGGCGCCTATTGCCCTTGGTCGATGGCATCGAATTGCTCAATCCAACTTGGGGGGGGCGCCTGTCGAGCCGCACCAACCGGGTTCTGTCGGAACGGGCCAAATTTATTTCCGCTACCGGGGGTAGTGACGCTCATCTGATCGGACACGTCGGAAGGGCACACACCCTTTTCCCGGGTAGCACCGCCGCTGAATTGCGGCGTGCTCTGGAGGAAAGGGCCACCCAACCCGGAGGCGGGTTTTGGACGGTGAGCGATCATCTCTCCTATTTCGGGGAGTTGGGATTAAAGTGGGCAGCATCTTTCGGACATATTCCCCTGCGGCGCCGGCGCCGTGCAAGGATCTGAGTTCACCGGGCAAGACCGACTATCTCATACTTACCGCCAGTTACGGCAACGGTCACCTGCGAGCCTCCCAGGCCCTGCGGGCGGCTTTGTTGAGCGTTGAACCCAAGGCGAAAGTGGAGATCGTTGACTTCTTTTCCTTGGTTCATCCTACTTTTAACGCCGCCATTCGCTATGTTTACGTCCAATCGGTGAAAAAAATCCCCTACCTATATGGGCACTTCTACCGAGCAACCGGAAACATCCCCCCCTCCTCGCCGCTGCAGCGACAAATGAACCAAATCGGCTGGCGTGACCTGCAGGAAATCCTCCATCTGAAGAAGCCCAAGGTGATCATCTGCACCTACCCAACCCCGGCAGGGGTCCTCTCCAGCATGAAAGCCCAGGGTTATCCGATTCCTAAGACCGTGACGATTATTACAGATTATGTGGTACATTCCCAATGGGTTCATCCCCACACCGATCTCTATCTGGTGGCCATTCAGGAAATGGCCGAAAACCTGCGCCACCGGGGGATACCTGCCGACAGAATCAGGGTGACCGGAATTCCCGTCGATCCGACCCTGGCCAAACATAAGGATGCGGAAATCATACGCCGTCATTACGGCTTTCTCCCTGACCGTCCGACCATATTGCTCATGGGGGGAGCCTATGGCATGGGGGCCATCTCCAGGGTGGCCAGAACACTGAGCGAGTTTCCCCGCCCGCTCCAGTTGCTGGTTGTCTGCGGTTATGATCGGCGCCTTTACCAAAGTCTCCAGCCTCTGGCCGGCAATACCCCCAATCCCCTGCGTCTTTTCGGTTACACGAACGAGATCAGTTCCCTGATGGCCATCTCCGATTTGCTGATCACCAAAGCCGGAGGGCTGACCGTTTCGGAGGCCCTCACCGCCGGACTTCCCATGGTCATTTATCGGCCAATTCCCGGTCAAGAGGAGGAAAACACCCGCATCCTGTTGCGGCAGGGAGCCGCTCTCAGTGTCAACACACCCCAACAACTGGAGGCCACCCTCTCCCGGTTGCTCCAAGATCCGGCCACCCTGCAGGCCTTGGGACGGCAAGCCAAGGCTGTTTCCCGACCGCGGGCCGCCCTCGATGCAGCGCGCGCGTTGATCGAAGACCAATGAGCCTCAAGACCGACCTGCTGGCTTTGGCCGCATACGTTGCTTACGGACCATTGCCGGACTTCTGGCGGCACGTTCTGCGGCGTGGTGTTTACTGCCGCGGTAACAGAGCATCGCCGCAGGTCAGTTTGACTTTTGACGATGGTCCGGATCCACGCTACACCCCCCTCATCCTGGAAGCACTCGCCAGGCGGCAGGTCAAGGCCACCTTCTTTTTGGTGGGCCAGCGGGTATTGCGTTACCCGGAATTGGTTCGAGACATTTTGGCCGGCGGCCACGAAATCGGTAACCATACCTTTCATCATCGCCCGGCCTGGCTCCTCCCCCCTTGGGTTTCCAGGTCGGAGATCCTTGAGGGCGAACGAATCATCCGTCAGGTGGCCGGAACCGCTCCCCTATTTTTCCGTCCTCCTTGGGGACTCTTCAACCTTTCCACCACTCTTTCCCTGGGCACCAGGCCCGTGCTGTGGTCCATTCACGGTTATGATTGGAGGCGCCGCTCCACCCCCGCCAAAATAGCCCGGCGAATCGTCGAGCGGTCCAGACCCGGCTTTATCATTCTTCTCCATGACGCCGGAGGCGCCCCCGGCGCCCCGTGGAACACCTGCCAAGCCCTTCCCCTCATTCTGGACGGTTTGGCGGAAAAAGGGCTGCATCCGGTGGCACTCAGCCGACTCTTGCCCAGGGGGTAATTTTGCTGTTCGCGTTGATTCGCCTCTTGTGGGAAATGTACGAACGTCTTTTTGTTCGTTTCGCCGCCTTGGACGCCGTTGAACCCGGCACGAATACGCTCCTTTTCGTGCGGTTGATCCGCTACCGCGGAGAAACGATCATCCTGCCCGACGGAACCACCCTCAGGGCCGGGGATCCGGCCGGGGAGCTCCATTTCCACAGCAGCACCCTGACGACTTTCCATTCCGTTGGCGGTCACCGGGCCTCCACCACCCGACTGGCCGTGGTCGCGTTGCACCGGACCCGCCAAGCCTTGCGCCATTTGGCCCGTTACGTCAGTGAAAAGGAAAAATACCGCTCTGTCCAAGTCTTTTTCGGTAAAACCCTGCTTTACCGTGGCGCATTGGGCCTTGGTTTCACCGTCACCGAACTGCTCCCGGGGCGCGAGAAAACCTTCCTTTCGCTTTATTTGCGCTGGTTGCTGGCGGTCTACCATCCGAAAGGATGGCGGCGTCTGGCCGACAATTCCGCGGCTCTCGTCCCCAAAGGAGTCTGGATCTCCCGCCGCCAGTTGCTGCATCATTACCAGGGTGATTCTTAGGAAGCGCGCAAAGACCGCCCCCCCACCGGAATTTCTTCCGCTTGGGCAGCCTTTCGCTTTCGTCCGGTAGACACAGCATTGCCGACGCTCCCACTCACCTCGCAAGCACCACCGTCTTCCCGGTACCGGTGTCATAGCGCAGACCAGCCAAACACGCCGGCACATCATCAAGGGAAATGGTTGCGCCCATGACGGAGTCCATGATCAAACGGCGGGAACTTAAAAGGGCCACGGCCCTTGCCGTGGTATGTGGATTGGTGAAGGAACCGACCAGACGTATTTCGCGCCGATAGAAAGCTTGGGGAGAGAATGATGCAACATCCTCGCGGGGATGGACTCCGAAAAGGAGAACGGTCCCTCCCCCCTTGGTCAAAACCAACGCCTGTTCCAAGGCGGAACGGTTACCAGTCGCCTCAATGACCACCCCATACCCGGGAGCCAGTTCCTCGGGACGAAGGGCTTCATCAGCCCCGCAAGCCAGAGCCCTGGCTCGCCTGGCCGGTGAAGGATCGGCCACCGCCACCTTGGCCGCTCCGGCCAGACGGGCCAGTTGCACCAAAATGAGGCCCATGGGTCCAGCCCCTTGAACAAGCACGTCGTCCCCCGGCCGCACCCCCGCCAAATCCAACCCGTGCAGAGCACAGGCCAAGGGCTCCACCAGGGTGATCGTCTCGGAGGGAAGGTCCTCCGGGAAAAGTTCCACTTGTAGCGCCGGCACCACGGCCTTCTCGGCGAAACCCCCAGGCAGATCAACCCCCAGAGCCCGCAGGTTCAAGCATAGATGAATGTTTCCCTCCCGGCAGGAGGGGCAATAACCACAGTTGAGGTTGGGGTTCACCGCAACCCGCCGGCCCAAAGCCTCCCGTGAAACACCCTCCCCCACAGCCAGGATCCGCCCGCCAAATTCGTGGCCCAGGACCACGCCGGTCCGGGCCGGAGCCTCACCCCGGTAGATATGGACATCGGTTCCGCAAACCCCGCAACCCTCCACCGCCAAGAGAACCTCTCCGGCCCCTGGTTCCGGTTCCGGCAATTCGCTGACCCTGACGTCGCCGGAGCCATGGAAAACAACGGCTTTCATTCTCGGCTCAACCGCAAAAACTTCTCCAACCGGCGGGCCGTGGGAAACGCCGGAATGGCTCCGCGCCTCAGAGTAGCCAGGGCTCCGGCGGCGTTGGCGCGGGAAAGAGCCGTTTCCAATTCCCGGCGCCCGCCCGCTCGCCCCTGTAGGCCAGCCAAAAACGCGCCCATAAAGGCATCACCGGCTCCCGTGGTATCCACCGCCGCCACCTGGTACCCCGGCACTTCACCCTCCCCCTGCGCCCAAGCGTAGTGACAACCCCTTTCACCCCTGGTCACCACCGCCAACCGCGCCCCCCTTTCCACGAACCACCGGGCCGCCGTCGACACCTCGGCGCACCGGCTCAACAAGCAAGCTTCTTCTTCGTTCATTTTGACCACTTCAGCAGCCTGGGCTCCCTCCAGGAGACGTCGCCGTCCTTCCTGCATATCCGGCCAAAGGGACGGGCGCCAATTGGGATCGAAGGTGACCACGGCTCCCCGCCGGGCCGCCAGTTCCGCTCCCCTCAAGACGGCTGAACGGGCCGGTTCGCCGGCCAGGGTGAGCCCGCCGAAGTGGAAAAAAGAAAGGTTCGTCCGCCGGGCGATGGCCTCCTCAACCTCGGCCGCTGTCATTTCCAGGTAGGCCGGGCGGGCCGGATGGAAATAAAATTCCCGCTCACCACCCTCGCGCAAAGAAACAAAAGCCAAAGGCGTAGGCGCCGACGCATCCCGCCGGATTTCGGCCACCACTCCCCCGGCCGCAATCGTTTCTTCCAAGAACCATCCGAAAGGATCGTTTCCCACCTTGCCCAGAAAAACGGCCGCCACCCCAAGGAGGCCGGCGGCCACCGCCACGTTGGCCGGGGCGCCCCCCGCCGCCAAGCGAAAAGAACGCCCGGGCGCCACCAGCCTTCCGTTCGCGGTGGCCACCAGATCGGCAACGGCCTCGCCCAGGCACAAAATCATCCCGCCAAACCGTCCATGGCCAAAACCAATGCTCCCACGGCCCCAACCATCCCGCCCAAAGCAGCAACCCGCACCGGACATGTTCTGCCTCCGAGCGTGCGCCCGGCCATCTCCGCCCGCGCCGGATCGAGGAGCAGGTCTCCCAGCCGGGACACCCCACCCCCGATCAGGATCAGTTCTGGATCCAGGAGGTTAACCAAATCGGCCAAGGCGACACCCAAAAAGGCACCAGCCCGCGCCACCAACTTCCCGGCCAATGGGTCGCCGGCTTGGGCCGCCTCCCCCACCGTCGCCCCCGTCGCAGGTCTGCCGTTCGCCAAAAGGCTGCTCTTACCCTCGCCGGCCGCCAGTTCCGCCTCCGCCGCTTTGGCCATGGCCGTTCCGGAAGCCACCGCCTCCAAACAACCGTGGTTGCCACAGCTACACAGAGGCCCATCGATTTGGACAATCAGGTGTCCGATCTCTCCGGCAGCTCCCCTCCCGCGGTAAAGTTGCCCCCCCAGGATGAGGCCACCACCCACCCCGGTGCTGACCGTAATGTAGATCAGATCCCGGTAACCCCGTCCCCCTCCCAACCGATGCTCGCCCAAAGCGGCAACGTTGGCGTCGTTGTCCATAAAGACGGGGACTTTCAAACCCTCCGCCAACTTTTCGCGTAGGGGAAAGCCGGATACGGAAGGCAGGTTTGGAGCCTTCAGAACAATCCCCCGGCCCAAGTCCAAAGGGCCGGGGGCTCCTACTCCCGCCGCCTTGACCTGATCAAGCCGGCAGCCCGCATCCCGGCAAGCGGCGTCAGCCGCCCCCAACAACCCTGCCAACACCGCCTCGCCGTCTCCTTGGGGAGTCGGTTGCACCGCCTTCCCCCGCAGGTTTCCTTCATCGTCGCCGACGGCAACGGCCACTTTGGTCCCGCCCAAGTCCAAACCCAGGTATAATCCGTCCATCATCCGCCCTCCTCGTGTATTGGCCGCTTCCGCCTCACCGCGGAAGAAGACGCGCCTCTTTGCCCTCCAAGCGAATCAACTCGGCCGCCCCAGGCAAGCCGAAGACCACCTCCGCCGCTCCATGGTTCACCGCAAGCCACGAATCACCCCGGATAAGAGATATGGCCCGCGCTTCCACCTCCGGGGGGAATATCCCGGTCGACATACCCAGAGTTTCGGCCACCCGCCGGTAGAGCAGGTGGGTTCTCTCCGCTTCAACGCCGGCATAGGCGTCGGGGGTATCCGCCAGATAATGCTCCACCGGATGGGTCACCAGCAGCATCCAACCCTCACCGTGGCGGGCGAGTACCGCCCCCGGTCCACCTGCGGCATCCTGCAGGAGCACCTGCGCGCCGTCTGGAACCACCTGGAGCCTTTTTTCTGTTCGCGCCCGGTAACACAAGGACGTTCCCAAACCTGCATCCTCCAGACACACCTCTCTTTCCTCCGGAAAACGGGGATGGAGGATGCGGACACCCGCCGCTTCGGCCAAGCCGTCGATGGCCAAACCGGCGTAGGACAGGTAAAGCCCCTTTCCCGCCGCCACCAACTCCAAGAGTTTGCGCCACTGGCTGGCCCGAAAATAGCCACGCCGGGGAACGCAGGGGGCAATGAACAACCTCACACCGGTTAGATCCTCCTCCGGCCGGCGGAAAAGGGGATGAAGACCCGCCCGCTTGGCCAGGATGAAGGCGTTGAAGAGCGCTGCCGCCAGTCGAAGCGGGGTAACCTCCGGGTCCGGATGGTCGTAATAACGATCCGGTAAAAGGATGCATACTTCACCGAGCGGCGGCCCGATCCGGTCGCCGACATCTTCCAAGAGTCGACTGAATTCCTTGGTTTCCCTTCCCGCCGCTTTGAGGTTGCCGGCGGCGTCGGCAAGACCAAAGCCGATCTCGTAGGGCGTGGTTTCGTAGGGCAAATCCAGGGCGCACGGGTCAAAATCGCCGGCGCACCAGGCCAACCCCCCCAACGCCCCATTCAAGAGCAGCGATGGTAACACCGCCCGGTAATAGCCGCCGACGATTTCGGCATCCACCATTTGGTCGCTGGCGCCGAATTCTTCAAACAAAACGTCTTTACCGCCAAGACCTCGGGTCAGGAGGCAGGCAAATGCAGGCAGGAGGGATGCCCGTGGCGATTGCGGCACATCGGGGCACAGGCTTGAATAGCCGGGATAGGCGTGCATGCAAAGAAAATCCGTCGCCTCGGCGGCCTCCGCCGGCCGGAACCCGGTGTCCCGGGTCAGGGAGTCCAAACAAAGACCGACGGTCACCGGGTGACCCGGATCCAAAACTTTGATCTCTTGAGAGAGAAAACGCAGCCAAAGCCACCCGGCGGCGACCGACGGCGGCTTGGCGAAGTTCTCCGGCTCGTTGCCCAGATCCCAAGCCAGGATGGCTTCTTCCCCCCGATAGCGTCCGGCAAAAGCAGTCACCAAACGGCTTTGGGCCCGCAGCATTGCAGGATCGGCATAGATATCGCGCCCATCCCGCCAGGAAACATCCCAATTCTCGCCACTCATATGCCCCACGGTGAAAGTCGGGATCAACTTGAGGCCCCGGTCTGCAGCCGACCGCAGCAACCGATCGAATTTGGCCATGGCCGCCTCATCGACTCCGTCGGCCGCGGGTTGGAAACATTCCCAAAGGATGAACACCCTAACCACCCGGCATCCCATGGCCGAGATCCCGTCCAGTTCGCGATCAACTTCGTCCGGCGACCATTTCTCCCACATCCTGACACCGTAATTACTGGGCCAGTAATTCGCCCCCAGCCAAAACATCTTCGTCGCTCCTTTGCCAGCAACTAACATTTCATCCTGCCGCGGAAGAGATTGAGACAAATTGTAGCAAGATTACGTTGCGCAAAATACCTTTCGCTTATATACTTGCTTGGACAATCTTTTTTTCGGTTGATTGATCAATGTTTTCGCAATTTCCCACGGCACAAGCCACCTCCTGGAGACATACGCTGCTTCCAACAAGCAGGATACCGCAACCACACATCCCGTCCGTGGCGCAACCATCGCCCGCCAAGTGGCTTTTATTAGGTCTTATCAAAAGAGGTGCTGTTTCATGCTTGAGACACCTTTCAATTTACCCGAAAAACACGACTACGTCTATCCCGTGGGTCACCTCTCCCTGGGAGCCAGCTTCGGCAACCCGGAACTATTCGCCACCGCTGATCGGGAATCCAATCTGAGCGGAGCTTGGTGTGTCGACAACCAATTTTACTGCGAGGAATTGTCCCTCCGCCTTGGGATCGATCAAGAACAATTGGCGGCGCGGGAAACCCGGTTCACCCCGGCCTATCAGACCACCATCCACGCCGGCAAGGGGGTTACGGTGGCCAAGACTTTTTTCATCCCTTACGGGACCGGCTGGCAACAGTCCGTTTTCATGCTGGTCAAAGCCGGCAACGAAGCTTCCGTTTCGCGGGATCTGTCAATCAGCCTTCACGGACGTTTTACCGGTCAGGCCGAATCCACCCACCTCAAACTCCGAGAAATGTGGCAACATGAAAAACGGGTTGTCATCCGGATCGACGGCACGCAGGTGGTGGTAACCACTCGTCCCAACCGGACCGGCGAACACAATCCATCGGAAACCCGCATCCTACAGGCTCCCCTGGCTCCCGTTGCCGGCCGCGTTGTTGAACCTGGACGGGTCCGCCTCGAATACCGATACCAACTTGCCCCAGGTGAGGAAATCATGTTACCCTTCTTCCTCTTGTTCTCCAACCAGGGAGAAGCCGCCGCCACCCAAGCCTTGGCCCTTAACGCCGACGCTTCCGGGATCTTTCAACGAAGCAGAGCCAACTTGGACGCCGCCTTGGAAACCGCCCAGGTCGTCACACCGAGTCGGGTCATCAACTTGGGCGTCGCTTGGTCCAAAATCAACACTCTACGGGTTCAACACCACTTTCCGGTGGGGCCGGCCTTTACCAACGACCCCCCGCAGGACATTCTCGTGGTGCGGGATGCGGCTTGGTATGCTTTCGGCGCCAACCTATTCTCCCCGCATTTCACCCGGGGAATGCTATCCGTCATCGCCCGACAAGGAGTCGAGGAGGGCGGAAAAATAACCGAGGTGGTTCGTTGCGCGGAGATCCCCCCCACCCGGGAGGACTATGATCTCAGTCTGAACGATGACACACCCCTTTTCATTCTGGCCTGTCGCCACCATTATCTGACAACCCGGAACGTGGCCTTTCTCCGCAAGGTCTATCCGGCCATGACCGGAGCGGCGGACTGGATGCTGCAACAAAAAAAGGACGGCCTTTTGCATTCGACCGTGCATGGAACCAACGTCTGGGGAATCAGCGGATGGCGGAACATTATTCCCAGCTACGCGCTGGATGGAGCGGTCACCGAAATCAACTGCGAAGCCTACGCCGCCCTGCAGGCCATGGCGGAAACCGCCTCAACCTTAGGCCAACCGGACACGTCCGCGGTTTACCTCCGGGAGGCCGCGGAACTGAAAAAGGAAATCAATCGCCAATTGTTCCGCCCCGCAACCGGCTTGTATCTCCTGGCGAAAGATTCTGCGGGATGTGAACGGCAGGATATCACCGGTGATCTGGTGTTCCCATTGCTTTTCGGCGTGGCGGACGCCGAAACCGAGGAGCGCATTTTGAACCTGCTCCACGAGCCCCAGTTTTGGACACCGGTTGGTGTGCGCACGGTGGGCGAGAAGCAACCGGAATACGACCCTGAATTGGGCGTCGGACTTTTGGGAGGCATCTGGCCCAACCTGACGGCCTGGGTGGCCTATGCCGCCCGGGAACGTCACCCGGAATGGCTGGTGGAAGCCATGGAGAACATCTATCGCCTATCTGAAGTGCCCTTTCCCACCGCCCACGGCCGGATTTGCCCCGGGGAATTTCCCGAACGTCTGGATGGGGAAACGTGGCTCAGCCGTGGCATGGCATTCTCCCCCTGGATGCCTCCGACTTACCTGTGGCTGGCCCTTGAAGGATTGGCCGGCGTCATGCCGACCTCTGAGCACCTGCGCCTTGAACCCCATCTCCCCGCCTCTTGGAAGTGGCTATGGGTGCGCAACATCCCTTATGCCGGCAAACCGTTCTCCTTCTGCTTCCATCAAGGGGTGATCCACGCCGTCCGAACTGCCACCCCCATCGATTCTCCCCACCACCTGGAACTCTACGATGAAGACGTTTCGTCTTGGGTGGAAACCGAGACCGATTGTCTGGCTCTGCGGCGAGGTGAGGATGTGACGGTCTTTTTGACTTCCTCCGAACAAGGCAAGTTTTCCTTCCGTTTGGGCAACGAACCCCTTCAGACCATCACCTTCACCTCACCATGGCAATTGCAGGTCTTCCATCTCCGGCCAAACACCGCTTTGCATCAGGCCGGTTAAGGCAAGGTTGAGCGACCCGGAAAACCGGTGGTTAAGGCTCCCATCCAGCATCGCCGCCCAACGACGGTTGAAAACGACGCAGCCTTCTCTCCCGAGCCGGGAGCCTCCTCCAACACACCAACGGCACGCTGGGGGAGGCTCCCGTTTCGAATCTGAACCATTGTGCATATACCGGTATTTTAACGGCGCATAAGGCCCATTTTATTCCATCAACTTCCTCCGGCGACCATTGCGAGCGCGGGGTGATCCGAAGTCAGTGGCGCTGCCGTTCAGGGCCAGGGGCCCAGGAACGGCAAACGGAAGACAGGTGGTGGCACATTGGTGGCATGGACATAAATGAAAAGAGCCACCGACGCCCCCAAGGCCAAGATCCCGACAGCCCACCTGGGCAAGCTTATTTCATCTCCTCGTCGAAAAAAATGAAAGGAGGGAAAGCCCCCCCTTCCTCAACTTAATGCTTAGGAGAATTTACCGAAGGATTCCACGGCCTCGGCCAAAACCTTTTCCGGATCCCGTCCCTCCCGAATCTCCCTTTTCAGCAGTCCGACAACATGACAGCCAACCAGCATAACGGCAACCTTGTTGACCGCCGCCTTCATGGCCGCCAATTGAACGATCACATCGCCGCACGGCTGACCCTCTTGGAGCATCCGCTGGATACCCCGCGCCTGCCCCTCGATGCGTTTCAGTCTGTCCAGCAGATCCTTGGTATCGGCGGAGACCAGTTCCTCTTCCTCCAGTCGCATGCCAACAACCTTATCTGGCTTCGTCCACGATCCGTCTGATGCTCGTGTCCACTTCCGCCGCCACCGCAGCCAGTTCCTCCC